>NZ_JAINZO010000003.1 GCF_020179605.1 Geomonas agri | reverse complement strand
TTCTCTGTGGCTATGCCGAGAGGGTCACACCCGTTCCCATCCCGAACACGGAAGTTAAGCCTCTCAGGGCCGATGGTACTGCACTGGTAACGGTGTGGGAGAGTAGGTCGCCGCAGGGAATTTAATTGAAAAAGCCCCGTCTGATCCCAGACGGGGCTTTTTTGCGTTCACGTGCCGGTGTTGAACGCCTTGTCAACTCCAAACCAGGCTCAGAACGCGCTCTCGCCTTGCACCATCGGGCACTGAGCCGGCGGCACCAGGACGCTTCCAGAGTGGAAATAGGCGTCCCGGAAGCAGTAGCCTGCTTTACTCTGGCACTGCGCCAGGTTCTTGCAATCGTAGCAGGCGGCGCCCTTGAACAGCTCCGTTTTCGGGAATGGATAGTTCTGCAGCGGCTCGCTGTCCCAGACCTCCAGGATGGAATTGGTCGATACGTCGCCTACTAAGAGTGTTTCATCTTGCGGTACGGTGTCGTAGAGCATCACCTTCCCGTCGGGGGTGATGGTCATGCTGCTTTGCGCGCTGAACGAGTGATCCCCTTCCTTCCAGCGTCTGATCTTGTCGTGGATTTCTGGGTCCTCGCCGGGGAGGGCTGTCACAGGTTCCGCGTGCCGCCTTTGTACCGCGACCGTGTCGTGGAGCGGCTCGCAACCAATGGTCCTCAAGTCGATCTCTGGGAAGTCGATCCTGGCCCGGCGACACTGATCGATGATGGACGCCCTGTCTTCCCTGCCAAGGAACAGGTTCTCGTTCTTGTTGTTGAGTCCCCTGTTATAAGCCGCCACCGAGATCTGGCGCACCCCCATGTCTTGCAACTCTTCCACCCAGTCATATATATGAGGAACGGTCAGGGCCGTGACCACGGCTTTGACCCTGACGTTAAAGCCTCTTTTCAACAGATTCCTGATGCTGTGCACCGCCCTGTGATAGTACCCGGGGCTGCCGGCTAAATTGTCTGCGGTGGACTCGTTCGGATCCATGTTCAACTGGATCTCGCGCACGTACTGGTTAACCGGCTGTGTCATGCCGATGGAGACCAGCCGGTCTGCTATTTCCTCGGTGATGTAGCACTTGGTCGAGAGAACGAAGAGCATTTCGAGATCGATCATCTCCTCGATCAACTTCAACGCGTCCTTTCTGAACAGTGGATCCCCACCGGAGAGGGATACCTGGTCTATCCCGAGCAATTTGGCTTCGCGCAGCAGCTCTTTCCAACGCTCGGTCGACAGCAGCTTGCTCTCGGGAACGCAGTGTCCTTTGGCAAAACAGTACGAACAGTTGGTGTGGCAATCGTTGGAAAACATCAGGTTCAACGAAAGCGGTGCTGCCGGTCTTTCCTGCGCCTTCCACTTGGAGGCCTTGACCGCGAACTCGAACGGGTCGATCCGCTTGACGTAAGGCTCCAGTTCCGGGGTCATGTTGATTACGGCGTCATCCTCCCTGTTTGCCGCCATGATCGCCCCCGTCACGAACTCCTGGGACGCCTCCTGAGATTCCAGGTCAAAAGCGTATTGAGCGATCATCGACAGGTGCCGTAAGGTCAGCCTGCCATCCATCAGGGCCAGTGTGGCCCCCACCTTTGGGGACAGCATCGAGTAGCGAGCCTGCTCCTGCTCGTAACGGCAGAGCAGTGCCCAATGACCATTTCGTTTCAGGCGCCAGTAAGGAGATATAACGGGAACTGTGGTTTCGGTTATGGCCAGGTCCTTGCCCAAAACGGAACATTCTAGTGGCATGGTCTCCTCCTCCTTCGGGTTAGGCCTCCTTTTTACAACTCCAACAGTCTACTTCGGCATTAAAGACTGTCAATGTGTGTCGTCTTCATGCTTCAGCTGCAACAAACGTTGCTCTGCTCTCTTGCTGACAGCGGGATGAGGTGATTATGGTGTGACAGGTGTAGTTCGAAGTGTAGATTGGGCTTGGCTGTGCAAAGGAGGGTATGGTAACTTCTGCCTATTCCATGGATGATGCATGCGGAGCTGGCACATGTCGACCGAATCACAGGTACGTCTGGAAACGAGCTGGAAAAACCACCTCCTGGACGAGTTCGAGAAGCCGTACATGCGGGAGCTTAAAGAGTTCCTGCGCCAAGAGATGTCCAGGCGGAAGGTGATCTACCCCAAGGGGGGCGAATACTTCAACGCCATGAACTCCACGTCCTTTGAGCACGTCAAGGTAGTCGTCCTGGGCCAGGACCCGTACCACGGCCCGGACCAGGCCCACGGACTGTGCTTCTCCGTGCAGCACGGCATCGACATCCCCCCATCTCTGGTGAACATATTCAAGGAGATCCAGAGCGACCTTGGGCTGGCGCCGGCTGACTTCAGGCACGGCCACTTGGGAGCATGGGCCGACCAGGGGGTGTTGCTCCTCAACAGCGTGCTGACGGTGGAGGCGGGCAAGGCGGCCTCACACCAGGGCAGAGGGTGGGAGGTTTTCACTGATCGCGTTATTACCCTCCTGAACGAGAAGAAGGAACACGTGGTCTTCATGTTGTGGGGGGCCTACGCCCAGAAAAAGGGGGCCGTTATCGACGAGACCCGGCACCTGGTGCTGCGCGCCCCGCACCCATCACCGCTTTCGGCGCACCGCGGCTTTTTGGGATGCCGCCATTTCTCGAAGGCTAACGCCTACCTGGTCCGGCACGGCCTATCCCCCATCGACTGGCGACTCCCCTGACTGCACCACAAAAAAACGGCCCGGACATCATGCCGGGCCGTCCCTTGATTCCGACTGCTGTTTCGACTAATAGCTGAACCGGCTGATCTGTCCCTTGAGGTTGGCCGATAGCGAGTTCAGCTTGTCAGCTGTGGCCATGGACTCGCGGTTGGCCCGGGCTGTCCCCTGGATGATCCCGGTGATCTGGTGCACGTTGTTGCTGATCTCGCGACTGGTGGCGCTTTGCTCCTCGGCCGCCGTGGCGATCTGACCTATCTGCAGGGTTACCTCGTTGATCTGCTTTAGAATCCCTTCCAGGCTTTGCCCAGATTTCACCGAATCTTCCGCCCCTTTCGCAGCTTCCCGGGCGCTTTCCTGCATTACCTGCACAGCCCGGTTGGTCTCATCCTGGATGGACCGAATATTATTCTCTATCTCCTTAGTGGCGTGGGTGGTCCGCTCGGCCAGGCTGCGCACTTCATCCGCGACGACGGCAAAACCGCGCCCCTGTTCACCGGCACGGGCCGCCTCGATGGCTGCGTTGAGCGCCAAGAGGTTGGTCTGGTCGGCGATGTCCTGAATCGTGTTGATTATCTCCCCGATTTGCTGCGACATGGCTCCGAGACTGCTGACGCTTTCGGAGGTAAGTCGCACTTTCTCGTTGATGAGCTGCATGCCGTGGATGCTCCGTTCGACGTCTGCGGAACCGACGGTGGCCATGTCGCAGGCGCGTTGCGCACTCTCGACCGCTTGCAGGCAATTCCTGGAGATGTCGGCAGAGGTCGCCGCCATTTCTTCTCCGGCGGTAGAGACAGTTTCTGTCTGTCCTGCGACGTCCTCCGTGGTGCGGGCCAACTGTTCGGTGCTGTGGTGCAGTTCCGAACTCGCCTCGGTCACCGAGTTTGCGTTGTCAGCAACGGTCTGGACGATGGCGTGCACGCGCTCTATGAAGAGGTTGAAGTAGCGGCTTGCCGTCCCGATTTCGTCATCAGACTCTGCCAGTCGGCGGGTCAGGTCCCCGTCACCCTCAGCGACATGCTTGAGGGTCGCGATCAGTGCCCGCATCGGCTCGAGCGCCCGGTGCATGACCAGGAAGGCGACCAGCGCAAGGAGCCCGGCAAGCAGGCCCGAGATGCCAAGGCTCAGGTATTTCAGGTCGTCGAACACGGCGAGGAATTGCGACTTTTTTTCACCGACGAAGAGGGCGCCGATGACCTTACCCTGGTTGTCCAGAAGCGGCAGGTACGAGGCGAAATGGGGGGTGCCCAGGATGTTGGCTTCGCCGAGGTAGGTGGACGACCGATCTATGACCGCTTCCCGTGCGGCGCCCTGCAGGGACGTCCCTACCGCCCGGCTGCCGTCGTCCTTCTTGATGGTGGTGGCAACGCGGACGTCGCCCTGGAAGATGGTGGCCTCGCCTCCGAAGATTTCCTTCATTTTGTCTGTCAAATCGTTGCGCCCGTCCAAGACCGTTCCGTTCGACTGGAGTTTGCCGTCCACCATAGCGAATCCGGCGCCGTTGGGGGCGACCAGTTCGCGGAATGCCTTGGTACGCGATGTGAGGCCTACGGTGACCTGACGGGTGATCTCCTTCTTGATCACGTAAAGCGTGATGGCAGATGTCGTGATGGTGGCGACCAGGACGATGGCCACGTTGGCGATGAAAATCTTCTTGCTGATGTTCATTAATGCACACCTCTTGTCGCTGATGGTGGACGTGATGGTACCGTCGGTTTGTAATACACTTCGGCTTAGCCACTAGAATATTTAGGGAAATTGACGGAATTTTTGTATACAGTATGCAGGTGGGCTGCACTGTCAGATCGACGATGTAGGATGTCATAGCCTGGTGGGAGAATGGAGGTTACGTGTCACAGGGGATGGCATTGAAAACAGGTTTATGATAAAGAAATTCACTTGCAAAGTCTGAGGGCGGCTCCTATACTCATAATATCCTGGATTGTCGCTTAAAAAGGAGGTTAGCCATGAAAGGTATTGTCAGGAAACTTGGTTTCCTTACCACGGTTACCATCATATCCGCCCTCCCGGTTGCTGCTGAGACAGGCATGGGAATGAGCGGGGCCGATAATGTCCAGAAAGATCAGTGCCTGCTGGTTGCACAAACCTGCCGAGATAGTGTGGATTCCCTGCAGCAAAGGATCGACAGGCTTGAGCGTGAGATCGGCAAGGGGAGCAGCGTCTACACGAAGGAAGAGCTTAAAAACCTGCAATTCCAGCTTAGGGACGCCATCCAGAACATGGAGGTCCTGACTAGGGGTGGAGCGTAGTCGCGCCTTTGTTGAACAAAAATGAAGGGAGGAAAATGGGGGCTGCCGTTTGAGCCTCCATTTTCGTTGCGTCAGCTTTTTGCGGGAGGGGCGGCGACCGCTATGAATGCAGCAAATGCCTTCTGTAACTGGTCAAGAAGGTCGGGCAGGGCGGAAGTTTCCCCGGCTTTTGCTGCTTGTTCCATCTGCGCGGCCAACGTGCGCACCCGCGCGGCACCCATGTTAGCTGCCGTCCCCGCTATGGTGTGTGCCTTGAAGTGACAGGTTTGGTGGTCGCCACGCTGCATTGCCTCTTGCAAGAGGTGCAGGTGCTCCGTTACCGCTGCCACGAACTTGGTCACGAAGAAACCTACCAGGGCCTCGTCACCATCCAGGCGTTCCAGGAGGTCACCCAGGTCGAAGTCCGGTTCCCCGCTGTTTGCCTGAAGCAGCGGCTCCGGCATGGCAGTGACGCCCGACGGCTCTGCGCCGCGCGTCACTTCGCTGCTGATCTTCCTGATGATAGCGTTGAGCTCCTTTTCCCGCACCGGCTTGGAAATATGGCTGTCCATCCCGGCCTGGCGGCAAACCTCCACGTCTTCTTTCATCGCGTTGGCTGTCATGGCGCAGATGTGCACCCTTTGGCCGGTTCCCTTCTCGCGGCTGCGGATGATCCTGGTCGCCTCCAGCCCGTCCATGACCGGCATCTGCACATCCATGAAGATGAGGTCGTAGGTCTTCTGCCTCCACTGCTCCAGCGCTTCCTCGCCGTTTGCAGCGCAGTCGACCTGGTGGTTTCCGGTCTTGGCGACGAGCTTCAAGGAGATGAGCTGGTTGATCGGTACGTCGTCCACCAGGAGTATGCGCAGTGGGCTCAGGGGAGAGGCGCCCGTCTCTTCCGCGTCATCGGCGGGCACTTCGCCAGGAAGCGGGAGCCGCGCCTGCAGGGTGAAACTGAACACGCTCCCCTCTCCGAGTCGGCTCTCGACCCCGAGGGCACCGCCCATGAGTTCGACCAGGCTTCTGCTGATGGAGAGCCCGAGGCCGGTGCCGCCGTAAAGACGGGTGGTGGAACTGTCGGCCTGGGAGAACTTTTCGAAGATGACGTCGAGGGCCTGGGGGGCGATGCCGATCCCAGTGTCCGCGACCGCGAATTTCAGCAGCACTCCCCCCGCCGTGTGTTCCAGGAGGCGGCAGCTCACAGTGATGGTTCCCTTGTTGGTGAACTTGAGCGCATTGCCCACCAGGTTGCCAAGCACCTGCCCGATGCGCACCTGATCACCCTCGATCAACTGCGGCAGCCCCTGTCCCATCTCCAACTGGACCTGCACGCCTTTTTCCTGCCCGCGCAGTATGAAAGGCTGTAGGCAGCGATTCAGGAAGCGATGCAGATCGAAGACAATCCGCTCCAGCGTGATCATTCCGGCCTCGACCTTGGAGATGTCGAGGATCTCGTTGATGATGGTGAGCAGGCTTTCGGCGCAGTCCGACAGGGACCCCAGGTACTCACGCTGCACCTTGTCCAGGCTGGTATCCATGAGCAGCCGGGCCAGCCCGATCACGCCGTTCATCGGGGTGCGGATCTCGTGGCTCATGTTGGCCAGGAAGATGCTCTTGGCGGCCGTTGCCGCCTCCGCCTGCACCAGTGCGTGCTCAAGTTCGGTGGTACGCTGCTGCACCTTCAGTTCGAGGTTCTGCATGTGTTCCTGGAGCATGTCGTAGAGCTCGGAATTCTCCACGGCGTAGGCGGTGTTGATCAGGATACTGCTCAGGGCGTTCAGCGTGGAAACTTCGATGTTCAGGTGGTTGCTCGGCATGATCCCGGCGAACATCCCCCTGATGCGACTGTTGGTAGCCAGAACGTGCAGAACGAGCGTTTCGGCGCCCGAGATGGTGGGGACGATCACCGGGTGGTTCTGGTTCAGGGCCCACGCGAAGGTGCCGTCCTGTACCCGTGCCTCGACCTCCTTGCGGACCGCCGCCCTGGCGGGTTCCGGCTCGCAGACGGTCAGGTCGAAGGAGGAGTCCTCGTCGATGCCGAACATGGCCAGGGTGGCGAAGGGGATCAGGCGCCTTAGTTGCCCGAAGACGGCCTTGATCACGAAGGAGGATTCCTTGACGCGGTAGATGTCCGATTGGAAGTCACTGCAAGCGGTGAGGACGTCGAGTGTCTTCAGGTAGTTGAGGTTGCTCTCCTCGAGGAAGCTGACCCTTTCCTGGAGCTTGCGGATCTGCATGTCGCGGGGGTCATCGGGCGGCATCGTCACCCCCGAATAGTGCGGAGACGGTCTGTTCGTAGGTGTCATCGACCTGCTTCACCAGTGTCGGCAGGTAAAAGCTGGAGATCTGCAGCCGGTCCCACACGCCCTGGTCGAGTTCCGGAACGAAGACCTCACCGCTGTTGCCTATCTGCAGCGCGTGGGCGATCACGTCGGCGAAGTGAAGGATGCCCCCCTCCCTGGGGTACTGGTCACCCTTGCGGCTGTCGTGGTGGGTCCCCACCGGTTCGGCCACCCGCGGCGGAATCTTCCACCGCTTGAGCAGGGCGCACCCGACCTCGGCATGGTCGAAGCCGAGCCGCTCGCGCTCGGCGCGGTGCAGCAGTGACCCCGTGGCGCGGCACTGCTCGAGCAGTTCCAGGCAGAGCTGGGGGACCTTGACGTACATCACCAGCCGCCCCACGTCATGCAGGATCCCGGCTACGAAGAAACGCTCCAGGTTGGATTCCCGCTGGCTGGTGGCCAGAAGCCTCGAGGCGAGCCCGGTGGCGATGCTGTGCTTCCAGAACTGCTCCATGTTGACCAGGTCCTCGGGAATCCCCTTGAACACGTCCATCACCGAGAGGGCGAGGGCGAGGTCGCGCACCTGGAGCACCCCGATGATGGTGACGGCCTGGGTGATGGTGTCGATCTTGGAGAAGTAGCCGAACAACGGGCTGTTGGCGAGCTTCAGGATGCGCGCCGTGAGCCCCTGGTCCTCGGCGATGATTTTCGCGATGTCGCCGATGGAGCTACGGGGGTGATCGATCGCCTCCGATAGCTGTGAATAGAATAGGGGGAGGGAATGGATGGTGGAGACATCCTCCACCATGTGCTCTACCGACAGTTGGGGCTTACGCAGCACGGGTAGCCCTCCTCTCGGTGCAGATGCGCATCAGTTCCTTGATGGCGGGATGCTCCGGGTCGTTGTAGATGAACAGCCGCTCCATTTCCGCCCTGGCCTCGGCGAGGAGCTCCGGGTCGATCTCCTGGCTCAACGGCGCCGCGGTCTCGGCATCCTCAACGATGGCGTCCCCGGCAACCTCGACCTCCAGGACGCCCCACATGCGGAAAATGGAAAAATGCTTTTCAGTGAGCTCGGCGCCGGCGGGAAGGAGCATGCGGCCGCTGCGGTCGCAGACGTTGCGACTGAGCACCATGCCGGGGGTGAGGTTATCGATGTGGACCACTGCCAAGGCAAAGCCTCCTCTTTTTCGGGCGAGGGCTGCAAACAGAGCATGTTTGGATTGTATCGGTAGGGGGGTGGTATTACTTTAGGGAAGATAAAGAAGCGACTGTGCGCTGACAGCAGTTTGCGTCGGTTTACCTTTGTTTGCTTAAAATATTCTAAACCAATGCCGCGCCGGCGTCACGACTGTTGACATCTGCAGCCGCCCCTGTCTTTAATATGCGGATGCACAAATCCATACAACACGACCACCGTTCATCCAAAGCGACCTTCTGGCTGGTACTGACCACCGTCTTTTGGGGCGGCAGTTTCATCTTCAACAAGGTCGGATTTCGCGAAATCCCCCCGGTCACCTTCCTGTTCTACCGCTTCGCCCTGGCGACGCTGCTCATGGGGATACTGTGCCTGCCGCGGCTCAAGCGTTTCAACGGGCGCACCTTCAGGACCGGACTCATCGTCGGTCTCGCCCTGTCGGCCACCAACCTTTCCTTCGTTCTGGGGGTGAGCGGGACCAGCGTTTCCCGCGCGGGGTTCCTCAACAACCTGTTCGTGCTCCTGATCCCGCTTTTGTGCTTCGCCTTCTGGCGCGAGCGGCTGGACCGCCTAAGTGCGGTCGGGCTGGTGCTGGCCTTGGCGGGACTGTGGCTTTTGGCCCGTGGCGGCGTGGACGGCTTCAACAAGGGGGACCTCTTGTCCACCCTCTGCGCGCTGTTCATAGCACTGCACATTATCTCGGTGTCGAAGCTTTTGCGCGACGAGGACATCTACCTGCTGAGTTTCGTCCAGTTCGCGACGGTGACCGTGGTTGGGGGAAGCATCGACCTGCTCTTCCCCTCGCCACCCCTGTCGGTTACCTGGGTCTCGCTCGGCTCGCTCATCTACTGCGCCATCTTCCCGACCGTGATCTGCTTCACCCTGCAGAACACCTACCAGCGCTACACTACCCCGACCAAGGCGGGGCTCATCTACACCATGGACCCGGTCTGGAGCATGCTGGGGGGGACGTTGCTTCTGGGCGAGCGGCTGACCACCGAGGAGTGGACCGGCTGTGCGCTGATCTTTGCCGCCGTGGTGCTCCCTTTGTCCGTGAAGCGCCTGCGCGAGCGCCAGCTCGGCATCGACTACCGTGCCGAGGGTGCTGCCGCCGACTGACCCTGTCCCCCGGCATTGACATCACGCCGCCGCAGGCTACGCTCACCAGTGGTCTTACGCTGTAAAGGAGGAACCATGCCAGAACTCCCCGACCTCACCGTCTACGCGGAAAATCTCGCCAAGGCCCTGACCGGCAAGAAGGTCAACCAAGTGGCGTACCACCGGAGGGGAAAACTGAACGTCGCCGAAGTAGAACTCTCCAAAGCGGTGACGGGCGCCGAGGTGACCGGCGTGGAGCGGGCCGGCAAGCAGGTCGCCTTCCGCCTCGGCAACGGCAACCTCCTACGGGTGCACCTCATGCTGACCGGCGGCTTCGCCCTGACAGACTCCACCCAGTTGGATCGCCTGCGCTACCCAGTGCTCACTGTCGCCTTCGACGACGGCTCCCTCCTTGCCGTCACCGATGAGAAGGGATGGGCCAGCGTGACGCTTAGCCCGGGCGACGAGAGGGACGCCCCCGACGCCCTGGCCGTCACCGCTGAGCAACTGGAGCAGCTGTGCCGCAAGAAACCGAGGACGCTCATCAAGCCGCTGCTGCTTGACCAGTCCCTCATCGGCGGGATCGGTAACGCCTACGCAGACGAGATACTCTGGACTGCACGCATCTCTCCCAAGTCCCCCGCCGGAAAGCTCCCCCCCGAGGCGATCCGGGCGCTGGCGGATGCCATCCCGCAGGTGCTCGAAGATGCCATAGCAGAATTGCGCAAGCGGCACCCGGACATGGTGTCAGGCGAGTACCGGGAATTTCTGAAGGTACACCGTCCCGAACTGAAGACCTCGCCCACCGGCGCCAGGATCATCAAGGAGAACGTGCAGTCCAAGCGCACCTACTACACGGACGAGCAGCAGCTGTACCAGTAACGGCGGGCTGTTTGCCCCTCATTTCCGTTAACACCCACGAAGCGCCCGCAAGGGCGCTTTTTTGTTGCCTGTGCCTACCGTGGCCCTCGAACGGGTTTCGCCCCGGTTGACAAGAGGAGGAAGGCCGCTACTTTTAGATGGTTAGATTTTGCTAATCTGACATATCATCGGCTTCGGCCAACAAAAAGGAGGCAACATGAAGAGAAAATTGGTGTGTATGGCGGTGGTTTCCCTGTTTGCAGTGTGCAGCCTGGTGCTCCCGGCCCTGGCGGCCGAGAGGTTGACCATGGGCGAGAAATCGTTCGTGAAGGAAGCGGCGAGTGGGGGGATGATGGAGGTCGAACTGGGGCAGATGGCCAAGGAGAGGGGCAAGTCGCAGGAAGTGAAGGACTTCGGCCAGCGCATGGTAACTGACCACGGCAAGGCCAACGACGAACTGAAGAGCCTCGTGGACAACCGGATGAAGCTGCCGACCAAGCTGGAAATGAAGCATAAGGGGATGGTCGACAAGCTTGCCAATGCCTCTGCCGATGAGTTCGACAAGAAGTACGCCGAGGCCATGCTGAAGGATCACAAGAAAGACGTCGAGAAATTCAGGAAGGAAAGCAAGAAGGCTAAGGACCCGCAGCTGAAGGAGTGGATCGAAAAGACCCTGCCGGTGCTGGAGCAGCACCTGCAGCATGCCAAGGACATGGCTCACAAGCTGGGCGTGGCCGAGAAATAAAAAAAGCGGTGTCAGCCGCACACCCTGCCTGGAAAAGAGGGGCTCGTCGCCAGACGAAGCCCCTCTTTGTTTCAGCGCGCCCGATCGTACCTCATCGTCATGTTGGCCAGACGCGCGGCGACCCCGAAGTCGCCTATGTCGAACGGGGAGGGACGCGAGGTGATGTGGCAGAGGATGCCGCTGGAGCGCTTCTTCATAGTTTTCTCCGTAAAAAAAGCCCCACCTCATGGAAAGTGGGGCTTTGGCTACAAGGCTATGGTTGCTGCCATGATGAGGCTAGAGCACCCGCAGGAACGCGACCAGGTTGTCCTGCTCCTGTTGGTTGAGCCTTAAGCCCAGCACGAGGTCGAAGAACTTCACGGTGTCCTCGAGGGTCAGGCAGCGGCCGTCATGCATGTAGGGTGGGCTCTCTTTGATGCCCCGCAGGGTGAAGGTCTTGATGGGGCCGTCGCCAGGCTCCCTGGTGAAGCGGTCAAGCTGCAGGTCGTGCATCTGTTGGTCCAGGTAGAACGGGGCGGGATGGCACTGGCCGCACCTTCCCTTGCCGAAAAATACCTGCTGTCCGGCAAGCTCCGCCTGGGTCGCCCGCTCGGGGACGAGGAGGCCGACCGGATCGAGCTTGGGGGCCGGAGGCACGTCGAACATATTTTGCATCTGGGCCATGTGGGCGACCTGGACGCGGCTGACCACGTTCATTCCCTTCTTGGCGGCGTGAATCTCGTCCCCGTTGAAATAGGCGGTGCGCTGCTCAAACTCCGAGAAGTCCTCCACGGAGCGCAGGCTCCGTTTGGATGCGTGGATCTGCTGGTTATAGAGTCCCCTGAGGCTCACCGTATCGAGCCGGAAACGGCGCTCCTGGGGACGGATGTCCGGACTCAGGTGGAACTGCGCCGTGGTGTGGCCGTTGACATGGCAGTCAAGGCAGGCGACGCCCAGGCTCGGCTGGGGTGATTTGCGGTCGTCGGTTGGGTTGAACTCCTCTTGCGGGAATGGGGTCACCAGCATGCGCAGGCCATCGAGTTGGACCGGGGTGAGCAGGTCCTTGAATAGCCGGTAGTAGTTGTTGATGGAGACCACCTCGCCGCGCGAGACGTCGCCCAGTTCCGGTCGGTTCTGCAGGAAGATCGCGGGGGGGAATTCCGGCAGGAAGGCCTCGGGGATGTCGAAGTCGACGTCGAAGCGCTGCAACCGCGGGAACATGTCGAGCTGCATCTGCGGGAAGACCTGGCCACCGTTGACCTGTTTCGGGTGCGGGAGCGGAGGGTAGGGGAACAGGTTCTTCGACCTGATCTCGCTGGGATTCATCGTGGCGAGCCTTTCCCAGGGGGTTCCCTGTGCCAGCCGCGCCGTCGGGCCGACGGCGATCGGTTTGCCGCGTGACATCTTAACGTTGGGCGACAGCCTGGGACGCAGGTCGTAGCGGGACTCCAGGAGGCGCCGCTGGGTCTCCATCACCTTGGGCTTTTCACCGACGTCCTTCTGGTACACCTCCTGGAAGGTCATCATCGGCTTCTTGGCGTCCAGCGGGTCGCGGTAAAACTCGAACCCCAGAGTCTTCCCTTCGTCGGGTTGGTTCTTGAAAGCGGTCGAGGCCGGATCGGCCTTGGTGGCCTGGAACATATCCGACTGGTCGTGGCTCCCCTTCTGCTGTTCCGGGCGGTTTTGCGGCACCTCCCGCGGCGTCTGGGCTTCCATCACCACGTCGGGCGGGGCTTTGCGGGGGGCATGTCCCTCCGCTGTCCAGGAGTTTACGGCGGGGAGTGCCAGAGCTGCTGCAAGAAAAAGGGACGAGAGGACAACTGCATCTTTTCTCATACGTTAGCTCCTTTGAGGTGGGAAATATTTGAACCAGCTAATTTTTACATAGCCGGGAGGGAAGTCAAACTGCATGAAGGGGAGGCAGCATCCGCGACGGTCGGTGCTGTATCAACCACACTCTTTGCGGTGCGGCTTCACATTGACAGGGCTGGCCCCTCACGGTATGTTGTCTCCGGGTTAGCTTTTGCAGATATTTCGGGCAGGTAGTATACTGAAATCGTTGCAAAACATCCCTCAAAGGAGGGCCAGGTCATGAAGAAAATCCGGATTAGCACCCTTTTACTTCCGTTGCTCCTGGTCACTGTGTCAGTGACAGGTTCGGTTACCAGCAGCCATGCCGATTCCGGAGCGCGCGGGGAAGCTTTCACACGCGTCGCGGATCGTGGTGGCGGGGCAGTCGTGGCCCGCGGGGCGGCGCGGGGCGGAGGCAGCTACAGCCGCGGCGGTTACTATGGTGGCCACAGGGGCGGTGGGCACTTCTCCGGCAGCGTCTATATCGGCCCGGGTTGGGGCTGGGATCCCTTCTTCTACCCCTACTACTACAACTACCCGGCCTACCCGTATTACTACACCCCGCCGACGGTCGTTGTGCCGCAGGACCCGCAGGAATATATCTCCCCCGACACCGGGACCGGCACAGATCAGACCGGGTATTGGTACTACTGCCGCAAGCCGGAAGGATACTACCCCTATGTGGAGCGCTGCCCAAGCGGCTGGATGAAGGTGGTGCCAAATACCACGCCACCGTCCCAGCCTGAGGAAGACAAGGAGGATTGACATGAGAAGAACCAGGCCAACAGTGTGGTCGTTGCTAGCCTTCCTGGTGCTTGGCGGTTGCGCCACCATGCCCACGGGCCCAAGCGTCAGGGTGCTGCCGACCCCGGGGAAATCCTTCGAGCAGTTCATGGCCGAAGACGGATTGTGCCGCAGGTATGCCGAGCAGAGCTTGGGCATGAGTCCGCAGGACACGGCAAACCAGAATACCGCCACCAGCGCGGTGGTGGGCGGCGCCGTCGGGGCTGGCGTCGGGGCCCTGCTAGGAGCGGCCGGCGGCAATGCGGGTGCCGGCGCGGCGATTGGCGGCGGTACCGGCTTGCTCTTCGGCGCGGCGAGCGGTTCCGAGTCCGGACGGGTCTACGGTTACGAGGCACAGCGGCGCTATGACAACACCTACGTGCAGTGCATGTATGCCAAGGGGAACCAGATCCCGGGGGCGGTGCGCAAGGTGCGTCGGGCGCGGCCCTACACCCCACCCCCTCCGCCGGACATGTACTCGGTTCCGCCGGATTACTATCCGGACCGTTGAAAGAAGTAGGGGCGCCCTCCCGGGCGCCCTTTCTTTTGGGGGGTGCGGCACCCCGCCGTCTGCCCCCTGTTAGATTGTGATTATTAAGCTGCTGTGCTATCGTGCCACCTTGCGCAAGAGCGGGGCCGCTACCCGCAGTAGCAGTTCAGGCGCAGTTATCCGAAAGAGGTTCACCCTTGACTACTTCCACAAAATCCAAGTTGCTGCCGTTGTGTGCCGCGGTGGTGAGCGGCGTGCTCATGTTTCTGGGCTACGCGGGCTTCGACCACTTCTACCTGGAATGGTTCTTCCTGGTTCCCCTGCTCTGGGCGCTGCGGGACCAGCGACCGGCACGCGCATTCTGGCTCGGCTGGCTGGCCGGTATCGTCGGGCACGGCGGCGGCTTTTACTGGATCATCCAGATGTTCCAGCAGTTCGCTGGTGCCCCCTGGATCGCCGGCGTCTTCGGCCTGTTGCTCCTGGCCGCCGCCAACGGCATGGTACTGGCGCTCTGGGCCCTGGGCACCCGGCTGCTCACCCGCGACCGGCAGTCGCAGGTGCTCTGGGCTGCACCGGTTCTCTGGACCGCTCTCGAGAAGCTTTGGCCGGAGGTCTTCCCCAACTACCTGGGCGCAAGCCAGTATCGCATCTCGCATCTGACCCAGATTGCCGACTTCGCCGGCATCCTCGGCGTCTCCTTCCTGGTGGTCTACATCAACGCCACCCTGTACTGGGTGACGCTACGCTGGCGCGAGCAAAGGGAAATACCGTGGCGCGCGGTGGCGGCTCTCGCCGTGACGCTGCTGGTGGTGGCCGGGTACGGGGAGCTGCGCCTGCGGGAGGTGGACCGAAAACTGCCCACGGCGCCGACGATGAGCGTGGGGCTGGTGCAGACTAACGTGGGAGCGGCCGACAACCACCTTGCCGTCGAACAGATGCAGAAGGAACACCGCGAGATGTCGCAGCAACTGGTAGCGACACAAAAGCCCGACCTGGTGGTCTGGCCCGAGGGTGTTTTAAGCGTCGCCCTCGATTCCCGCGAGGGAAGCCTCCCCACCTCCGCGCTGGGCAACCTGCGCACGCCGCTCCTCTTCGGGACCTGCCTGCAGATCAAGGAGGAGGGGGAAACCCGCTTCTGCAACAGCGCCCTCTTGGCTGACGGCTCGGGGCGCATCCTGGGGAGCTACGACAAGACGGTGCTGGTTCCCTTCGGCGAGTACATCCCCTTCGGGGACATCTTCCCACAGCTCTATACCTGGTCCCCCTACAGTGCCAAGTTCTTCTCCGGGCGGAGCGTGGAGCCGCTCAAGCTGGGGGACCGCCTCCTCTCGGTGAGCATCTGCTACGAGGACATTTTCCCCACCCACATCAGGAAACTCATGCGCGGCGGGCGCACCGGTCGGCAACCGGAGGTGATGGTCAACATCACCAACGACTCCTGGTACGGCAACTCGGTCGAGCCGATGGAGCACCTGGCCCTGGCCAGCTTCCGTTCCATCGAGAACCGCCGTGCACTGGTGCGCGGCACCAATACCGGCATCTCGGCCTTCGTCGATCCCGCCGGACGCATCGTCAGCCGCACCGGGGTCTGGACTCGCGAGGTCCTGGTGGGCAGGGTGCCGCTTTGGCAAGGGGGGACGCTGTACGGCGCAGCGGGTGACTGGATCGGCTGGCTCTGCGCGGCCGTCTCGGTGTGCGGGATCGCCGCCGTTACTCTTTCTAAAAAAGCGCGTGCCTGAGTTTGACGGAAAACTATAATCATCTATAGTCTCACAGGGGAAAACGCAAAGTTACAGCATTACCTTAACAGAGAGCGCACTGCGCTATGAGATCGGTCGGAAGGAAACAATGACGAGATCGACTGGAAGAGCAGGCCAGAAAAACGGGGAACTCCCCAAAGGGAACACCTCCCCCCTGGGCGCCACGGTGACACGGGGCGGGGTCAACTTCAGCGTCTTCGCCAGGGATTGCACCGGGGTGGAACTGCTCCTGTTCGACCACGCCGACGACACCGCCCCCGCCCGCGTGATTACCCTCGATCCCAAGCGCAACCGCACCTACCATTACTGGCACGTCTTCGTCCCCGGTATCGGCGCCGGCCAGCTCTACGGCTACCGCGTCGCCGGTCCTTTCGAACCGCAGCGGGGGCGCCGTTTCGATCCCGGCAAGGTGCTCATCGACCCCTACGGCCGCGCCATCGCCGTCCCCGACGGGTACTGCCGGGGCGATGCCTGCCTTCCCGGGGACAACGCGGTCAGCGCAATGAAGAGCGTGGTGGCGGACCCGCGCGGCTACGACTGGGAAGGTGACCTGCCGCTCAAGCGCCCCTATTCGAAGACAGTCATCTACGAGATGCACGTCGCCGGCTTTACCAAGCATCCTTCCTCCGGGGTCGCCGAGGAGAAGCGCGGCACCTATGCCGGGCTCGTTGAAAAGATCCCGTACCTGAAGGAACTGGGCATTACCGCCGTCGAACTCCTGCCGGTATTCCAGTTCGACCCGCTCGACGCCCCGCTGGGGCTGCGCAACTTCTGGGGCTACAGCCCGGTCTCCTTCTTCGCGCCGCATGCCGCCTACAGCTCCCGCAAGGGGCCGCTGGGGCCGCTGGACGAGTTCCGCGACATGGTCAAGGCGCTGCACAAGGCCGATATCGAGGTGATCCTCGACGTGGTCTACAACCACACCTCCGAGGGGGACCACAACGGCCCCACCTTCTGCTTCCGCGGCTTTGCCAACGACGTCTACTACTCGCTGGACGCCGACGGCAGCTACATCAATCACACCGGCTGCGGCAACACGCTGAATGCCAACCACCACGTGGTGCGCCGGCTGATCATCGACTCCCTGCACTACTGGGTCAAGGAGATGCACGTCGATGGTTTCCGCTTTGATCTCGCCTCCATCCTGTCCCGCGACGGACAGGGGCGCCCGCTCAAGAACCCTCCCATCCTCTGGGACATCGAATCTGACCCGGCACTGGCTGGCATCAAGCTGATCGCGGAGGCCTGGGACGCCGGCGGCCTGTACCAGGTGGGGAGCTTCATCGGCGACAGCTGGAAGGAATGGAACGGCGAGTTCCGCGACGACGTGCGCCGCTTCCTGAAGGGGGACGACGGGGTGGTGTCCCGCTTCGCCGCCCGCATGCTGGCGAGCCCCGACATCTATGGGCACCAGGAGCGCGAGCCCGAGCAGAGCATCAACTTCGTCACCTGCCACGACGGCTTCACGCTCAACGACCTGGTCAGCTACAACGACAAGCAAAACGAGGCCAACGGCGAGAACAACCGCGACGGCTCCGATACCAACCTGAGCTGGAACTGCGGCGTCGAGGGGGCGACCTCCGATCCTGCCATCGAGGCGCTGCGCAACCGCCAGGTGAAGAACTTCATGGCGGTCACCCTGCTGGCGCTGGGCACCCCGATGATCCTCATGGGCGACGAGATGCGCCGCACCCAGCGCGGCAACAACAACGCCTACTGCCAGGACAACGAGCTCGGGTGGTTCGACTGGGATCGGCTCGCCGTCCATCCCGACATCTACCGCTTCACCAGGGAGCTGATCCGGGCGCGGCTCAGGCAGAGCGATACCCCCGTGGAGACGCTGACGCTGAACCAGCTCCTGGGCCAGGCGCGCCTGGAGTGGCACGGCGTCCACCTCGGCACCCCGGACTGGAGCTACCAGTCCCACAGTATCGCCCTCACCGTGTGGAGCGCCTCCAAACACCTGGTGTTCCACTACATGGTCAACGCCTACTGGGAACCGCTCACCTTCACGCTCCCGCCCCCCAGGAGGCTTCCCGGCGGCGCTTGGCACCGCTGGATCGACACCTCATTAACGTCCCCCGACGACATCTCCCCATGGGAGAGCGTGCCAGAGATCGGCTCCGACAGTTACCGGCTGCCGCCGCGCAGCATGGTGGTGCTGGTGGCGAAGCGGCACGGCAGAAATTCCTCCCGGCCGGTCGAACCGTCCGCCCCGTGAGGGGAAGGAGCTGATATGTCCTCCGTTTTCGGAACCCTGTTCAGAGTCTCCACCTTCGGCGAGAGCCACTGCCCGGCGGTCGGCGCCATCGTCGACGGCGTGCCGGCCGGGATGCGCCTTGCCGAGTCCGATATCCAGCCTCAACTCGACCGCCGCCGTCCCGGGCAGAGCGCGCTCAGCACCCGGCGCGAGGAAGAGGATTTGGTCACCATCCTCTCCGGCGTCGAGGATGGCATCACCCTGGGTACCCCCATCGGGCTCATGGTGCACAACCGCGACCAGCGCCCGGGGGATTACCAGGAGATGTCCCAGGTTCCCCGCCCTTCGCACGCCGACTACACCTACCAGGTGAAGTACGGGGTGCGCGCCTCCAGCGGCGGCGGGCGCTCCTCCGCCCGCGAGACCATCGCCAGGGTTGCCGCCGGCGCCATCGCGGAAAAGTTCCTGGCCGAACGCCACGGCATCGAGATCGTTGCCTGGGTCGATAGCGTGGGGGCGCTGGACGCAGGTAACGTCGACCTGGAGCGGATCACGCGGCAGATGGTGGACCAGCATCCGGTCCGTTGCGGCAACCCCGCCATGAGCCAAGCCATGGCCGACCTGATCGCCCAGGTGAAAAGCCGGGACGATTCAGTCGGGGGGACCGTCTGCTGCGTCTGCCGCAACATTCCCGCCGGGCTGGGCGAGCCCGCTTTCGACAAGATGGAGGCCCTCCTCGCGCACGCCATGCTCTCCATTCCCGCCAGCAAGGGGTTCGAGATCGGCTCCGGCTTCAGTGGCAGCCGCATGCTGGGCAGCGCCCACAATGACCCCTTCGTGGACAAGGGGGGACGACTCGGGACGGCGACCAATTACTCCGGAGGGGTACAGGGGGGGATTTCCAACGGGGAGCCGGCTTACTTCCGGGTGGCCTTCAAGCCGCCGGCGACGGTGGCCCTACCGCAGAAGACGGCGCGCTTCGACGGCAGCGAGACGGTGCTGGAGGCGAAAGGACGCCACGACCCGTGTATCGTGCCGCGGGCGGTACCGGTCGTGGAGTCGATGGCAGCGCTGGTCGTGATGGACTTGTTGTTGAGGCAGGAGTACCGCAAGAGGTAGCTGCGGCTAGGGCTGGCAGGCCTGCTGCAGGACCAGTCCCATGCGCGTGTCGGGTGGCAGGTATTGCCACTGGGTGGCGGCGGCGAGGTCGCTAGTCTTGAGAATGTTGCCGTTGCTATCGAGGTGGCTGACGCCGAGCAGGTGCCCCTCGTGTTCTTCGCAGTTGATCTCGTAGCTGTACAGGGTTTCGTGCAAGACCGCCGACTGCGGCAGCCCTTTCACCATCTTGAGGGCTTCCTGCCGCCCCTGTTCGCTGTAGACCACCCGCGTTCTGACCTCGATCACCCCTTCCCGGACCTTGTTGTTGCCGTTTCGGTCGTAGTAGAAGCTGGAGTCCTGGTTCTGGTCCAGGAGAAACCAGTCCGGCGCCGCGCACCAAGCAGCGGAAGAGTAGAGGGCTCCGGCGCATAACGGGGCAAGAAAGATCCTTCGCATCTGCTCACCCCCTCGAGTCCGATTCCTCCGCCCTCATCTTCACCTTCTGCATCTCCGTTTCCAGGTCGGTGAGGATTTCCTCTTCCCCCCGGACCACGCCCTGCACCTTCAGGGACTTGCGCAGCAGGTCCAGGTCGTACTCAAGATACAGCGGAGCGACCGGGCTCTGCCGGGCTGATTTCACGATCTTCCTGACGATGAAGCCGGTGAACTGCGGGTGCTCGATCAGTTCGTGGCGCAACTCCCCGTCGTAGGGGCGCGCCAGCACCCGTTCTTTGACCCTTTCGCCGTGGAGCGTCATCTCGGAGATGAAGACATCGCGGCTCTCTTCGGTGAGCCGTGCCTCGGCCACCCCCTGCATGTAGCGCTCCGGGTGCTGCAGCCTGTCCATCAGCATGTTCCACAGCGTCTTGTGCTCGCAATGTACCACCACCTGCAGGGTGCGGACCAGCATGGGAGCCTCCTGATGTCTGTTGCGCTGCTGCCTGGAAATGACCGTGCTAATTATAAAACGCTCTATTACGTGGTCAAGCGGCCGGTAGTAAGGAAAAGCCCAGAGTTGTGGCCCCTTCCACCTAAATTGACAGTGGGACGGCGGGGGCTACAATGGGGAAATTGCCCGGACCGGCGGCAAAATCAAACAATTATGCAGGCTCGAAGGAGGCTGCCATGTTCAGGGAGCGCCAAGGAGTTGGGAAACCATGTCGCCTGGACGGCGGCGGCCGAACTGGTACACCGGGTGGCGGGAGAGAGATCGTGAAGGACTCCGTCTCGAGCGTACGGCGCCAGGCGGTGAAAGGGGAGTAAAGTATGTCCTGTCGAAGAGATCGTCTGAGGGGGGAGCTCCCCGGGTGGCTGAACGCGGCATTGATAGTCGGAACGGTTGCCGTGGTGGCGGCCATGGAGATGAGGCGCCCGCTCCGGAAGGAAAGGGACGACAAGCTGCGGCGCAACACGCGTAACGCCACTTTTGCGGTCGTAGCTGCCGCCACGGTGGGGCTCGCCGAGAAGCCGGTGGTGGGGCCGCTCGCCCTGCGGGTGCACTCCAAGCGCCTGGGACTGTTGAAGCTTTTGGGCCTCCCCGCCTGGGCGGAGGTGGCGCTGTCGGTCTTGCTCCTGGACTACACGCTCTTCATCTGGCACGTGCTGACCCACAAGGTCCCCCTGCTCTGGCGCTTCCACAGACCGCACCACGTCGATCGCGACCTCGATGCCAGCACCGCGCTTCGCTTCCATTTCGGGGAGCTGCTCCTCTCGGTCCCGTGGCGCGCGGCCCAGATCCGCCTGATCGGCGTATCCCCCTTCGCCCTTGCCCTGTGGCAGACTCTGACCCTGGTGGAGATCCTGTTCCATCACTCCAACCTGAGGCTCCCGCACCGGGTCGAGCGGCGTCTGTGCCGCGTCATCGTCACCCCGCGCATGCATGGAATCCACCATTCCGTGGTGAAGGAGGAAACCGACTCCAACTGGTCCACCATCTTCTCCTGGCCCGATTACCTGCACGGCACCATTCGCCTTAACGTGCTGCAAGACTCTATCGACATCGGGGTTGCCGGTTACCAGGACCCGGAGCAGTTGACCCTCGGCAGGGTGCTGGCGATGCCGTTCACCCCACAGGAAGAAGCGCAAGCCCCCAAGCGCGAACCGCTGCCGGTGCCGCCGACGGTGCTGGCGGTCTGACTGTCTCCTCCCGAAACGCAAGAGACCCACCGGGATTTTCCGGTGGGTCTCTTTTTTTGTCCGGCGCCCGGAGACGCTTCAGGCCAACGGTCCCCGCGGCGGGTCTTTGGGACGGGTCTTCACCACGCCGGTCAGGATGCCGATGCCGAGCAGGATGATGGAAACGATGGCGATCTTGAACATGGCCACACCTGCCGTGACCAAGGCCCAGGCGATGCCGGAAATGACCAGAATGAATCCGATGATGTAGAGCGCGAACGACATGGGATCCTCCTTGTGCCAGGTTGGGTAGGTGGTGATTTGTTGGCATGTGTTAATTTTTAACAGTGTTAAATGCTAGCGGCAGGGGGGGCGTTGTCAATGGCGGGGAGGCGCTGCTCAGGCTTCCTGATACAGCGGGCCGAAGGCGTCCAGGTGGGTCAGGTACACCCTCATGTCGAACTCGAGCTGGTGGTAGCCCGGTTCCATGTACTCGCAGAGCTGGTAGAAGGCCTTGTTGTGCTCCTTCTCCTTGAGGTGGGCCAGCTCGTGCACCACGATCATGCGCAGGAACTCCACCGGGGCGGTCTTGAACACAGTGGCAATGCGGATCTCGTGCTTGGCGGTGAGCTTTACCCCCTGGACGCGGGACACGAAGGAGTGCAGGCCGAGGGCGTGGTTGATGACGCTGATCTTCGGGTCGTAGCTCACCTTGCTGAGCGGCTGGGACTTGCGCAGGAATTCATTCTTGAGGTTGACGGTGAAATCGTAGAGCGCCCGGTCAGTCCTGACCTGGTGCGGGGTAGGGTACTTGGCCAGCAAAACGCCCCCCAGCTCGTTGTTCGCCAGGAGGCGCTCCACCTTCGAGGTGATTTGTTCGGAGTATCCAGCCAGGTATTTCAATCCGCGCATTTCTTTTTCCCGAGACGACGTGATACGAGCAACCGCGAAAGTAGCATAACGCCGCGGGAAGTGCAAACCGCGAACCGGCGTCACAACCGCAAGGGCATCCGGCTGGAGTGCTCGGCCACCCGCTGCATCATACCGCCCAGGTAGCGCGAACCGAGCTCGCTGGCCGCGAGCTTCTGTTTCACCGCCGGGAGCCTGAGGATGGCCCCGACCAGTGCCGCCATGGCGCGATGGTTGAACATGGCCCGGTTGTCCCAGATCAAGTGCTGCAGCTTGCCGCGTTCCAGCGCCATCAGCACCAAGCGGTGCGCGTTGTCGACCGGCGTCACCACCCGCTTCGCCCTGGGGATGAGCACCAGCGAGTTGGTACGGCACACCCTGACGCAGATGCCGCAGCCGAGGCAGCGCTCCTGGTCCTGCACGCACCTGCGCTGCCAGGGATGCTGCGGGTCGTTGGCGGAGACCAGCCGCATCGCTTCGGCGGGGCAGGCATCGACGCAGCGGCCGCAACCGCTGCAGCGCTGCGGCTTGAGTTCGGCCACGTAGTTGGTGCTGCAGACCGGCTGCAGGTTGCAGAACTTGCGGGCCCTGATCAGGGTTTCGCAGCAGCAACTGCAGCAGTTGCAGATGGAGCTGACGCCGAACTGGGCGTTATCCGCTACCTGGACCAGGTTCTGATCCCTGCTTTGCTGCAACAGTTCCAGGCATTGCTCGATGCTGCTTTCCCGTGCGTGGCCGTGCCGGATCAGCGAATCGGCCAGGTCGTCGAAGACCATGCAGGTCTCCAGGGCTGCCGAGCACGCCCTGCCGATGTGCCTCATCTTGTGGCGGCAGCTGCAGGTGCCGATGCCGATGCGCTTGGCCCCCTGGATCACTTCGCTGGCCCGCTCGTAGTTGAACAATCGCGCCAGGTTGGAGGAGGGGACTTGTTCCTCGTCCACCATGATCCTGGTGCTGGGGGTGCTGCCGCCGGTGTACAGGTCGCGGATGGACTCCTCTTCCTGGTTCAGATACTGGTCGAGCAGCCGGCTCAGGGCCGGTTGGTCCACATCCTTTCTCACCCGCATCAGCACGAAATCGAGGAACCCCGCCATAGGAGGGGGCAGGATGTAGAGCTTTTCCCCCTCGTGCTCCGTGTCCAGCAGCAAGCCCCGCTCCGCGAGCCCTTCCAGGGTGCGGTATGCCTCGACCTCCCTCACTCCCCAGACGTGGGCCGCCCGCGCCGGCGAAAACGGGTGCATGGGGAGTTGCCCAACGAGCTTCGCCTCCTTTTCGGTGAAGAGCAGGGCGAGTATCTTGGCGAACAATTCTGAGGGGGGAGCTCCCTGCGGGAATCTTTCCAGGCGCTCCATCAAGGAAGTGTATCCGTTGCGGTTTTGGAGATGCGGCATGGCGGCTCTCCTGCTGGTCTTACCGGTGGTTGTAGCAGTTGAAACAGGGTTTGCAGATTAGAAAAAACTTTAAGAGTATATCCCGCTTCGGGAGGCGCGCAAATTCGGGTGGGGGATGCATGGTGCCTGCCGCTTGGAGTTTTCTCTTTGCAGATCAAATGCATAGGTTAAGGTGTATGTAATTGTCAACCGTTGCTGGTTCACCGGTTGACGAACCAGGGCGGCTGTGCTAATAACAAGGGCTCCGCTATCATCCCGGCATGGAAAGGAGAAGCTGTGCAGACATTCGCAGAAGAACTGGACCAGTTGCGATCCCAAGGGCTTTACCGCAGCATGAGGGAAATAGAAGGGGCGCAGGGGAGCCACGTTGATCTGGACGGCAAACGGGTGCTCCTGCTTTGTTCCAACAATTATCTCGGACTGGCCGATCACCCCGCTCTGCGCCGGGCCGCCGTGTTTGGAGCGGCTTTGGGGACCGGGAGCGGTGCCTCCCGCCTGGTCTCCGGCACTATGTCGCTGCATGTTGAGCTGGAGGAGCGTATCGCCCGCTTCAAGGGGACGGAAAACGCCCTCGTCTTCAACTCCGGCTATGCCGCCAATACCGGGATCATCTCCGCCATTGTGGGACGTGGCGATGCCATCTTTTCGGACAAGTTGAACCATGCCAGCATCGTCGACGGCGCCCTGTTGTCGCGGGCGAATTTCCACCGCTACCCGCATCGGGACATGGCGGCCCTGGAGCGAATGCTGCAGGACAAACCGGGCAGCGGGCGGCGCCTGATCGTCACCGACGGTGTCTTCAGCATGGACGGCGACATCGCTCCTTTGCGGCAGATGGTGCAGCTGGCCCGTCAGTACGATGCCCTGCTCATGGTCGACGATGCCCACGGCACCGGTGTCCTGGGGGCGACTGGGCGCGGTACGGCTGAACTCTTGGGGGTGATGGACGGCGTGGACATCCACATGGGGACGCTGGGCAAGGGGCTGGGGAGCTTTGGCGCCTATGCGGCGGCTTCGGCAGAGATCTGCCAGTACCTCGTGAACAAGGCGCGCAGCTTCATCTTTTCCACCTCGCTGCCTCCGGCGGTTTTGGCTCCGTCGGTCGCGGCGCTGGACTTGGTCGATTCCCAGGAGGGAAAGGAGTTGCGGGAGCGGCTGGCGGCGAACGTGGCACTGTTCAAGGACAAGTTGGCCGCCGCCGGCTTCGATACCATGGGGAGCGAGACCCAGATCGTACCGATCTTCGTTGGGCCAGCCGAGGCGACCATGCAGTTCAGCCAGGAGCTTTTGGAAGAAGGGATCTTCGTGCAGGGGATCAGGCCTCCCACCGTTCCGGCTGGGAGCTGTCGTCTGCGCTGTACCATCATGGCCACCCACGACCCCGCTGATCTCGAAGCCGCAGCGGATACCATCGCGCGGGTCGGCAGGAAGCTCGGGGTAGTTTAAACAGAAAAGCGGAACACAGAGTACACGGAGGAAAAGCCGGAGCGGAGCACAGAGGACTTCTCTTTGAAGTAAAAACCTTGTCCTGTTCTCTGTGCCCTCTGTGGACCTCCGAGACCTCTGTGTTCGACTTTTGAGGTTTTTTATGACTTTGCATTTTCAGGAAACAGGTGCCGGGAGGCCGGTTGTTTTCGTCCACGGCTGGGCCATGTCCGGCCGTGCCTGGCGTTTCCAGCAGGATATGCAGGACGCGGGGCGGCTCATATTTGTGGACATGCGTGGCCACGGCCATTCGCCGCCGGCCATGTCCTACACCATCAACGACTATGCCTCGGACCTGGCCGCTTTCTTCGAGGAGCTGGCCTTGCACGACGCGGTACTGGTGGGGTGGTCGATGGGAGTGCAGGTGGCACTGCAGGCTTTCCCGGCCCTGCGCTCGCCTCTGGCTGGCATGGTGCTGGTGGGGGGCAACGCCCGGTACGCCAGCTGTGACGACTATCCGCACGGCAAGGCGCCGGTCGAGGTAAAGGGGATGGGGCTGCGCCTGCGGCGTGACCACCAGAAGACGATGGGCGATTTCTTCAAGGGGATGTTCGCGGAAGGGGAGCTGGATCATGATCTCTACCAGCGCATCGTGCACGAGATCGTGCTGGGGGGGCGCTCCGCGGACCGCGAGGCGGTCATGCAATCGCTGAACATCCTTTCCACTGCCGACCTGCGCGAGGGGCTGCCGCAGGTGGACCGACCGGTGCTGGTCATCCACGGCGAACAGGATACCGTCTGCCCCGTCGCCGCCTCGCAGTACCTGGCGCAACACCTCCCGATGGCGCAGCTGGAGATATTCCAGGGGTGCGGTCACGCCCCCTTTATGACCAGGCCCGAGCGGTTCAACGCGGTGCTGCGCGAGTTCCTGGCAGAACTTTAGCTTCAGGCGCACTATTCAAGTTCCTCCCCCCGGAGGGGGGAGGCTAGGAGGGGGCAAGTGCATCCTTTTCCCCCTCCCTAACCCTCCCCCTCCGGGGGAGGGGGAAATTACGGGTAAGGTATCGATGGCGGCAGAGATAAACAGAGACAAGGTGCGCGAGTCGTTTCACCGGCAGGCGACCGATTACGACCGGCACGCCGTGGTGCAGGGGCGCGTGGTGGACAAGGTGCTCGGCCTGCTGCAGGCGGAGCGGGTGGTGCCGGCGTCCCTGATCGACATCGGTGCCGGGACTGGAAGGCTGCTGGCGCGCTTGACCGAGCTCTACCCGGAGATGGATGCCGTTGGCGTCGATCTCGCGCCGGGCATGTGCGAGACCGCGGCCCGCACTCTTGCCGGCAGGCGGGTGCGCATGGTGAACGCGGACGCCGAGTCGCTCCCCTTTGAGTCAGAGAGCTTCGACGTTGTGCTCTCGACTTCGACCTACCAGTGGCTTGCCACGCTCGATACGGCGTTCGCGGAGGCGTGGCGCGTGCTGAAGCCGGGCGGCGTGTTCTGCTTCGCCCTCTTCGGCGAGCGCACCCTCTACGAGCTGCGCGAGTCCTACCGGGCGGTGCTGGAGGGCGGCGATGACCGCACCCATAGTTTTTTCACCAATGGCGAGGTGGCGGCCGCGCTGGAGCGGGCCGAGTTTGCAGCGCCACGGGTCTGCTCGGAGCTCGAGGTGGAAATGCACTCGGACGTGCCGGAACTGCTCCGCTCGCTGAAGAGGATAGGGGCGGGGAGCACGGCGCCGGCCAGCGGCAAGGGGCTCTCCGAGCGGCGGGTGATGCTGGAGATGATGGCGAGCTACCGCAAGTGCTTTGGCAGGGAGGACGGCGTGCCCGCCACCTACGAGGTGGTGTACGGCGTGGCCCGCAAGAAGACGCGGCCGGAGTCGGACTAGTCGGACGAAAAGCGGGAACTGAAAACAAGAAGGGGGCGGCCGATTTTCGGCCGCCCCCTTTTTACTTGCTGCCTGCGCCGTTAGGCGCGGGTCAGCTGACGGTACCTGATGCGGTGCGGCTGGTCGGCCGCGGTGCCCAGACGGGCGTGGCGGTCTTCCTCGTACTCTGAGTAGTTCCCCTCGAACCAGACCACCTTGCTGTCCCCCTCGAAGGCGAGGATGTGGGTGGCAATCCTGTCCAGGAACCAACGGTCGTGGGAGATGACCACGGCGCAACCGGCAAAGTTCTCCAGCGCTTCTTCCAGTGCACGCATGGTGTTGACGTCGAGGTCGTTGGTCGGTTCGTCAAGCAGGATGACGTTGCCGCCTTCCTTGAGCATCTTGGCCAGGTGCACGCGGTTACGCTCACCGCCCGAGAGCATGCCCACCTTCTTCTGCTGGTCGGCGCCGGAGAAGTTGAACCGGGCCACGTACGCGCGGGAATTCACCAGCTGCTTGCCGAGCTGCAACTGTTCCTGCCCGTCCGAGATCACCTCCCAGATGGTCTTGTCGGGATCGAGGGCATCCCTGCTCTGGTCCACATAGGAAAGCTTCACGGTCTCGCCGGTCTTGAAGCTGCCGGAATCCGGTTTCTCCTCGCCGGTGATCATACGGAACAGGGTGGTTTTGCCGGCGCCGTTGGGGCCGATTACGCCGACGATACCGCCCGGCGGGAGCCGGAACTCCATCCCCTCGATGAGGAGCTTGTCGCCGTACCCCTTGCTGACGTTGTCCGCCTCGACCACCACTCCACCCAGACGCGGCCCGGGCGGAATGAAGATCTCCAGGTCCTTGGCGCGCTGCTCGCTCTCAGTGTTCAGCATCTCCTCGTAGGAATTGATGCGCGCCTTGCCCTTGGCGTGACGCCCCTTGGGCGACATCCTGATCCACTCCAGCTCGCGCTTCAAAGTCTTCTGGCGCTCGCTCTCGGTCTTCTCCTCCTGGGCCAGGCGCTTCTCCTTCTGCTCTAGCCAAGAAGAGTAGTTCCCCTGCCACGGAATCCCCTGGCCGCGGTCGAGCTCCAGGATCCAGCCTGCCACGTTGTCCAGGAAGTAGCGGTCGTGGGTCACGGCGATGATGGTGCCGGCGTAGCGCTGCAGGTGCTGCTCCAGCCAGGCGACGCTCTCGGCGTCCAGGTGGTTGGTCGGCTCGTCCAAAAGGAGGATGTCCGGCTTCTGCAGCAGCAGGCGGCACAGGGCCACGCGGCGCTTTTCACCGCCGGAGAGGTTGGCGACGTTGGTCTCGGGCGGCGGGCAGCGCAGCGCGTCCATGGCGAGTTCGAGGCGACTGTCCAGGTCCCAGGCGTCCAGATGGTCCAGCTTCTCCTGCACCTTGGCCTGGCGGTCGCACAGCTTCTCCATCTCGGCGTCGGTCATCTCCTCGCCGAACTTCATGTTTATCTCATTGAACTCGTTGACCAGGTCGACCACTTCCTGCACGCCTTCCTCGACGCACTGGCGCACAGTCTTACTCGGGTCGAGATTCGGCTCCTGCTCCAGGTAGCCGACGGTGTAGCCCGGGGAGAGGATGGTCTTGCCGTTGAATTCCTTGTCCACGCCAGCGAGGATCTTCAACAGGGAGCTCTTGCCGGAGCCGTTCAGGCCGAGCACGCCGATCTTGGCGCCGTAGAAATAGGAGAGGTAGATGTCTTTCAGCACCGGTTTCTTGTCGTAAAACTTGCTCACACCAATCATCGAGTAGATGACCTTATTCGGCTCGATAGCCATGACTGCCTCCGTATTGTTTTATTAAGCTTTGTATCGTTTTGTAAAAGGGCCATTATTACATGCAACTACCGCGGCATGTCAACTGCCATCCCCCGGAGTCCGTCCTTGACATTCCCTTTTATGTATAGTTAAATCCGCCGGATTGAATTAACCATCAAGGGGTCTCTCATATGCAAAATTGCAGGCGTTTCAGGCTTTTGATCTGCGCCGGGCTTCTTACTGCCGCCCTCTCCGGTTGCGGCGGCTCCTCTACCAACGACCACATCCCTTCTACAGTTACCATCTTCTACAGCCACAGTGTGGTCTTCAGGAACCACAGTACCTTCACCATGGGGTACAACGGTTTTGGCCAGCTCGGTGACGGCACCCTCACCAAGCGCGAGATTGCGGTCCACGTGCCGGGGATGGACAACATGGTTCTGCCGGGTGCCAAGGCCGCAGCGGGCAACGAGCACACCATGGTGTTCGGCAACATGTCGAGCCTCATCTCCACCTGGGGGTACAACCTGTTCGGCCAACTCGGCGTGGGGAGCCAGGTTTCCACGAACTATCCCGATGCCTACAGCCCGAAGCCGGTATCGGTATGGATGCACGCGACCGTCTCCGACATCGCTGCAGGGGGGTACCATTCCCTCGCCGTCGCCGGCGACAGGCTCTACGCCTGGGGCTACAACGGCTACCACCAGGTTGGCGACGACACCACGACCAACGCGACGTCCCCGGTTCTGATAATTACCGGCCGTGACGGAGAAGACCTCACCCAGTTTCAGGCAAAGCAGGTCGCCGCTGGGGGGCTGCATTCGCTGGCGCTGTTGACGACAGGAGGAGCCACCCCCGTCAACTACGTCTACGCCTGGGGCGGCAACGCCTATGGCCAGGTCGGGTTCGGCAAAACCAGCTTCGACACGTACTCCGCGAGCAGCACCCGTCCTAAAAGGATGACCTTCTCTGAGGCGACCGGCACTATCGAGCAGATTGCAGCCCTGGGCAACGCGAGCCTCGCCCTCGAAGTGCAACGCGATATCCTCGGCACCATCACCTCCGAGACCCTGTGGGGCTGGGGCTACAATGATGCCGGCGAACTCGGCACTGGTATCGCTGCGTTAAAGAGCAGTTCCGTGCCGGTGAAAGTGACAACCTTTTCCGCCGTTGACGGCAACAGCCTCGTCATCAAGAAGATTGCCACCGGGACCAACCACATTCTCCTGCTCCTCGGACCGCGCGACAGCGTCGCGAGTGACGGACGCTGGACGGTTCAGGCAATAGGTAACAACTTCTACGGGCAGCTCGGCGACGATACCTTCACCAACTCCAGCACCCTCGTGCAGCTCCTCGGCCTATCCGGGCTGGTTCAACCGCCGGTGATCACCGACATCGCCGCATTCGGCACGAGCTCGTTCGCCCTCATCAACGGCACTTGGTATGCCTGGGGCAACAACAACATGGGACAGCTCGGCAATACGGTGGACACGACGTCGGGAGTCCCCTACTTCAAGACGCCGGTCACCGTCAAGTTCTAGTAGCACATTTTGTCAGAAGGGATACGGCTTTAGCCTTGCATCACCAGGCTCAGCCGTACCCCTTTTCCCTTGACTTGATTGACGCAAATAGTTTAGTTTGACGGATTGTTTCACAGCCCAACGCGGTAAAGAAAGGTTGCAGATAACATGGAAGAGTTGAGCGAACTGCTGCTGCAGAGAAGACGCAAGGTAGATGCATTGTGGGAGGCGGGGATCAACCCGTACCCGAACGATTATAAGCCTCAGCATACCTCGGCCGATGTGCGCGACGCCTACGGCGACAAGGAAGTGATCGAGGACGATCCGCAGACCTTCGTGGTCGCCGGGCGTATCATCATGCGTCGCTCCTTCGGCAAGGCCGCTTTCGTGCAGGTGCAGGACCGCAAGGGTCGCATGCAGCTGTACCTGAAGAAGGACAGCCTGGGCGAGGAACTCTTCGCCGAGTTCGAAAACTACGACATCGGTGACATCATCGGCGCCACCGGCACCCCGTTCCGCACCAAGACCGGCGAGCTTTCCCTGGCCGTCTCCACCGTCCGTCTCTTGACCAAGTCGCTGCTGCCGCTGCCGGAGAAGTTCCACGGTCTGACCGATGTGGAAACCCGCTACCGCCAGCGCTACGTCGACCTGATCGTCTCCCCCGAGGTGCGCGAGGTCTTCTACAAGCGCTCCAAGGTCGTGCATCTTATCCGCGAGTTCATGACCAAGAACGACTTCCTGGAAGTCGAGACCCCGATGATGCACCCGATCCCCGGCGGCGCCACCGCGAAGCCGTTCGTGACCCACCACAACGCGCTGGACATGGAACTGTTCCTGCGCATCGCTCCGGAGCTCTACCTGAAGCGCCTGGTGGTGGGCGGCTTCGAGCGCGTCTTCGAGATCAACCGCAACTTCCGTAACGAAGGTATCTCGGTGCGCCACAATCCCGAGTTCACCATGATGGAGTTCTACCAGGCCTACGCGACCTTCGAGGACCTGATGAACTTCACCGAGGAGCTCCTCTGCCACGTGGCCCAGGAACTCCTGGGGACGCTCGACTTCACCTACGGCGGCGAGCCGATCAGCTTCCAGCGCCCCTGGAAGCGGTTCACCGTGAAAGAGGCAATCCTCGAGTACGGCGACATCGACGCCAAGTCCCTCGAGGACCGCGACCTCGCCTACGCCTACGCCCAGAAAATCGGGCTGGAGCTTCCCGAGGACATCGGCTACGGCAAGCTGATCACCGAGATCTTCGAGGAGGTCGCCGAGACCAAGCTGATCCAGCCGACCTTCATCACCAACTACCCGACCGAGGTGTCGCCGCTGTCCAGGAAGAACGACCACGATCCGGAGTACGTGGATCGTTTCGAGTTCTTCTGCGCCGGCCGCGAGATGGCCAACGCCTTCTCCGAGCTGAACGACCCGCGCGACCAGAAGGAGCGCTTCCTGGCCCAGGTGGCCGCCAAGGACAAGGGCGACGAAGAGGCGCACTACATGGACGAGGACTACATCCGCGCCCTCGAGTACGGCCTGCCGCCGACTGCGGGCGAGGGGATCGGCATCGACCGCCTGGTCATGCTCCTCACCGACTCGCCGTCGATCCGCGACGTCATCCTGTTCCCGCAGCTGCGCAAAGAGGGGAAATAATGCCCTTTGAGCTCTTCATAGGGCTGCGCTACCTGAAGGCGAAGCGCAAATCGACCTTCATCTCGCTGATCACGCTGATCTCGGTCGCGGGGGTGGCGCTGGGGGTAATGGCCCTCATCATCGTGCTGGCCGTGATGACCGGTTTCGAGGAGGACCTCAAGGACAAGATCCTGGGGACCAACGCGCATATCGTGGTCCTTAACAGCATTGGTGCGGTGCAGGACTACCCGCAGGTAATGAAGAAACTGGAAGGCATAGACGGCGTGGTCGCGTCGACCCCGTTCATCTACAACCAGGTCATGCTCTCCACCGGCAAGAACGTTTCCGGGGTCGTGCTGCGCGGCATCGACGTTGACACCGACGCCAAGGTCACCAACCTGCACAAGTCGATGGTGGAAGGGGACCTGAAATCGCTGGATAGCGAGGTGGGCAAGACTCCCGGCGTCGTCATCGGCAAGGAGTTGGCCAAGAACCTGGGGCTCTTCCTGGGTGACACGGTGGACGTGATCTCCCCGATGGGGAACATCACCCCCTTGGGGATGATGCCCAAGCTGAACCGGTTCCGCATCACCGGCATCTTCAACACCGGCATGTTCGAGTACGACTCGACTCTCGCCTACGTCTCCCTCAAGGAAGCCCAGCAGTTCCTGGGACTTGGGGACGTGGTGACCGGAATCCAGTTGAAGGTGCGCGATGTCTACAAGACCGGCGAGTTGGCCCGCCACATCGACCGCGAACTGGGTCCCCCGTACCATGCCCGCGACTGGATGCAGATGAACAAGAACATCCTGTTCGCGCTGAAGACCGAGAAGAGCGTCATGTTCATTATCCTGACCCTGATCGTGTTGGTGGCCGCCTTCGGCATCGCCTCCACGCTGTTCATGGTGGTCATGGAGAAGACCCGCGACATCGCCATCCTCAAGTCGATGGGGGCGACCAGCCGCAGCATCATGCGCATCTTCGTCTTCGAGGGGCTCATCATCGGCGTGCTGGGCACCGTCATCGGGGTCCTGGGGGGACTGCTGATCGCCCTCAACCTGGAGCCGATCGTCTCGGTGATCCAGAAGGTGACCGGCTTCGAACTGTTCAGCAAGGACATCTACTACCTGGACCACTTCCCGTCCCAGGTGGTGGCTTCCGACGTGGTGCTGATCAGCGTCACCGCCGTGCTCATCTCCTTTGCCGCGACGCTGTACCCCTCCTGGGCCGCTTCGCGCATGGCCCCGGCCGAGGCGCTGCGCTATGAGTAGCCTGCTCGAGGTTAAAAACCTGTTTAAGTCCTACGGGACTGGCGAGGCCAAAGTTGATGTGCTCAAGGGGATCGACCTCACCGTGGCGGCGGGCGACACCATCGCGCTGGTAGGGCCGTCCGGCGCCGGCAAGAGTACGCTGTTGCACGTGATGGGAACCATTGACCGTCCCACCTCCGGCGAGGTGCTCTTTGACGGCGAGAAGATCTTCAACCTTGCCGACCAGCCGCTGGCTGCCTTTCGCAACCGTTGCATCGGCTTCGTGTTCCAGTTTCACCACCTGCTGCCGGAGTTCTCGGCGCTGGAAAACGTGATGATGCCGCTGCTCATCGGCGGGGAGAAGCGCTCCCGCTGCGAGGGACGGGCGCTCAAGCTTTTGAAGGACGTGGGGCTTTCCCACCGCGTCACCCATCGCCCGGGGGAGCTTTCCGGCGGCGAACAGCAGAGGGTGGCCATCGCGCGTGCCCTCGTGCGCGAACCGAAGCTCCTTCTGGCCGACGAGCCGACAGGTAACCTGGACATGAAGACCAGCGAAGAGGTGCACGCGCTCCTGTACGAGATCCAGCGCAACACCGGCATCTCGCTTGTGATTGTGACCCACAACGAACAACTCGCGGCCGGCATGGCGCGCACCGTCAGGATGGTCGACGGTAAGGTAGTCGAGGCGGTCTGAGCACGCCTCCCTTTTCATTGATGATTATTTTCTTTGGCTTTTTCGGGGGACCCTTTGCTGCGTAAATCGTTATCTACCCTGCTTGCCGCACAGCTGATGCTTTGTCTTACGGTTTCCGCCCAGGCCAAGCAGGCTGCTGCCGGGAAGGCCACCGATACCACCTCCGCGGACAAGGCCGCAGCGGACAAGGCTGCCGCCACTAAGGCTGCCGGCACCAAGGCTGCCACTGAGCAGGCGGCCAGCGACAAGATCGTGGCGATCAAGATCAGTGGCAATCACCGCATCGAGACGGCAGCCATCCTCCCGGCGGTGCGTTTGAAGGCCGGAGATGTGGTCACGCCCGACAAGGTCGACGCCGACATCAAGGCCATCTACAAGCTGGGCCACTTCACCGACGTCAAGGCGCAGAGCGAGGCCAAGGACGGGGGCGTCGTCCTCGAATACGTGGTCACCGAAAAGCCCATCGTGCGCGAGGTGAAGATTGAGGGGGCCAAGGAGCTTTCCGCAGACAAGGTGCGCGAGGCGATCGAGATCAAGCCGAACACCGTCTTCTCCGCCAAGGACCTGCAAAAGAGCATCAAGAAGGTGAAGAAGCTCTACTCCGACGAGGGATACTACCTCGCCGAGGTCTCCGGCGACCTGAGCATGCGCTCCGATACCGACGTTCACGTCATCTTCCGCATCAAGGAAGGGGACAAGGTTCTGATCCAGAAAATCGAGTTCGAGGGCAACCACGCCTTCCCGGACAAGAAGCTGAAGAAGACCATGGAAACCGGGGAAAAGTGGTTCCTGTCCTGGCTCACCGGCGCCGGGACCTACAAGGAAGAGGTGCTGAAGAACGACGTCAACCTCCTCACCGAACACTACATGAATAACGGCTACGTCAACGTGAAGGTTGGCGAGCCCAAGGTGGAACTGCTCCCCGACCGCAAGGGGCTCAAGGTGAGCATCGGTATTACCGAAGGCGAGCAGTACCGCATCGGCAAACTTGGCTTCAAGGGCGACCTGTTGGAAACTGAGACGGTGCTCAACGACAAGCTCAAGGAGAAGCCGGGCCAACTCTTCAGTCGCGCCGACCTGCGCAGCGACGTCTTCGGCCTGACCGACTTGTACGCTGACCAGGGGTACGCCTTTGCCAACGCGAACCCGCTCACCAAACTGAACCAGGACAGCCACACCATCGACATCACCTTCGACATGGAGAAGGGACAGAAGGTCACCATCGACCGGGTCAACATCTCCGGCAACGTGAAGACCCGTGACAAGGTGGTGCGCCGCGAGCTGAGGCTCGACGAGGGTGACCAGTACAGCTCTACCGCACTGAAAAAGAGCAAGCAGAACCTGATGAACACCGGGTTCTTCGAGGAAGCCAACCTGGCCACCGCCAAGGGGAGTGCTGCCGACAAGCTCGACCTGAACGTCGAGGTCAAGGAGAAGCCGACGGGCACCTTCAGCATCGGTGCCGGCTATAGCTCGCTGGACGGCATCATCGGCCAAGGCTCCGTACAGCAGGCGAACTTCCTGGGTCTGGGCCTCAAGATGACCGCTGCCGCATCGCTGGGTAGTAAGTCGCAGACCTACAACCTCGGCCTCACCGATCCGTACTTCATGGACACCAAGTGGACCCTGGGCGGTGACATCTACCGCAACGAGCGCAAGTACCTCGACTATACCCGCAGGGCCACCGGCGCCGATATCAAGGCGGGCTACCCCCTTTCCGATACGGTGAGCACCTTCTGGTTGTACAAGTACGAGATTAAGGACATCTTCGACGAGTCCGAAGACCTGCGCTTGAACATCCTGAACGGGACGGTGCTGGCGCCGGACACCAAGTCCACCACCAGCGCCATCGTCGGCAGTATCTCCAGGAACACCACCGATTACCGGCTGGACCCCTCCACCGGCATGCTGAACACCCTTTCCGTCGAGTTCGCCGGCGTGGGTGGCGATAACCGCTATATCAAGTACATCACCGAGCACACCCTGTTCCACCCGCTGTTCTACGGCGTTGGTTCCGTGCGTGGCACCGTGGGCTACGTCCAGTCCTACGGCGGCAAGGAAATTCCCATAGACGAAAAGTTCTACCTTGGCGGCATCAGCTCGCTGCGCGGCTACTCCTCCAGGACCGTCAGCCCCAACAGGACCACCCCGGTCCCCGTCTCCGGCATCGGTGGTCTTACCGGCACCCAGGACAACCGCGTCTACCTGGGCGGCGACGTCGAGGCTGTGGCCAACGTGGAATGGAACTTCCCGCTGTTGAAGGAGGCCGGGCTCAAAGGGGTGCTCTTCTTCGACGCAGGCAACTGCGACAACAGTTTCAACAAGACCTTCAGCAATGTGCTCACCAGCTACGGTGGAGGCTTCAGGTGGTACTCCCCCATCGGACCGCTGAGGCTGGAATACGGGGTGCCCATCAACCCCAGGGAAGGGATTGACAGCAAAAGTGGCAAATTCGAATTCTCGATCGGCAGCATTTTCTAAATCCATGCACTGCAAGGAGCAAGTCATGAAACGTTTCATCGTGGCAATTTCGCTGGTTCTGGCACTTCCGCTTTCGGTACTGGCCGCCGACGGTTCCAAGATCGGTTCCGTTGACATCCAGAAGGTGCTGTCGCAGTCCGACGCAGGTAAAGAGGCGAAGGACCAACTGATGCAGAAGGCTACCAAGTACGAGGCCGAAAAAGCCGCCAAGGAAGCTGAGCTGCTCAAACTGAAGGGCGAACTGGAGAGCCAGGGGACGGCGCTGCTCAACGAGTCCGCCCGCAGCGCGAAGGATCGTGACTACCAGAAGGGAATGAAGGATTACCAGCGTTTCCTGAAGGATGCCCAGGACGACCTGCAGCTGAAGAACGCCGAGTACACCAACAAGATCCTGGACGAGATCGGCAAGGTGGTGCAGGAGTTCGGTCGCAAAAGCGGCTACACCGCCATCTTCGGCAGGGAGACCATGGTCTACATCGATCCCTCTGCCGATGTCACCGACGCGGTGCTGAAGGCTTTCAACGAGAGCAGGAAAAAATAACACCCGTTCAACGTTCGATGTTTGACGTTAAGACCCTCCCCCCTTGCCAAAGGGGGGCAGAGGGGACTGCAACCCGCAACGGCGCGGCGCACTCTTCCTGCCCTCTCGAGCTCGGGGGAGTTGTCGTTTTTGAGAGGGAGACGTCACGCGGCACGCTCCCTTACGGCAAGCGCGTTGTCACCGTCGAAGGTGGAGCGTTGAACGTTTTTTGAGGTTTCCATGAAAAAGACACTTCGCGAGATCGCAGAATACCTGGGCGGCACCGTCTCCGGGGACGGCGAGACCCTGATCGGCGGGCTGGCCACCCTGGATGATGCAGGGGAGGGGCAGCTCACCTTCCTCGCCAACCCCAAGTACGCCGGCAAGGTGGCCACCACCAACGCTTCGGCCGTGCTCATGGGTACCGGCGGGAACACCCACGGCAAGAACGCCATCTTCCACGCCAACCCCTACCTGGCCTTCGCCAAGCTGCTGACCCTCTTCTACACGGCGCCTCCCCCGCGGCTGGGCGCGTTGCCCGGGTCCTTCGTGGCTCCCGGCGCCAAGATCGGGGCGGACGTCACCATCTATCCCGGCGCCAGCGTGGGCCCCGGCGTGACCGTCGGCGATCGTGTCACCCTGTACCCGGGCGTGGTGCTCTACCCCGGCGCTAGCGTGGGCGACGACGTCACGCTCTACGCCAACGTCAGCATCCGTGAGCGCTGCCGCATCGGTAACCGGGTTACCATCCACGACGGCACCGTCGTCGGTTCCGACGGCTTCGGCTACGCCCCCGACGGCAGCGCCTGGTACAAGATCCCGCAGATTGGCATCGTGGTGATCGAGGACGACGTCGAGATCGGTTCCAACGCGGTCATCGACCGCGCCGCCCTCGAGGTCACCCGCATCAAGCGCGGCACCAAGATCGACAACCTGGTGCAGATCGCTCACAACTGCGTCATTGGCGAGGACTGCATGATCGTGTCCCAGGTCGGCATCTCTGGCAGCACCCAACTCGGCAAACACGTCGTCCTCGGCGGCCAGGTCGGGGTGGCGGGCCACCTGAAGATTGGCGACAACGTCATGATCGGCGCCCAGTCCGGCGTGCCGGGTAACGTGGAGCCGAACCAGGTCCTTTCCGGGACCCCGGTTATGCCGCACCGCGAATGGCTCAAGAGTTCCACCCTGGTCCCCAAGCTCCCCGAGTTCAGGAAGACCCTGTCGGCCCTGGAGAAGCGCGTGGCCGAGCTGGAAGAGAAGCTGGCGCAGACGAAAAACGACTAGAATGCAATTACTTCGGCTCAAGCCTGCAGGGCTTTACGCCGATGCGAGGAGAGAATCAACATGCTCGACATAGTCCAGATTATGGAAATCCTGCCCCACCGTTACCCGTTCCTCCTGATCGACAAGGTGCTCGAACTCGAGCCGGGCAAGCGCGTGGTCGCCATCAAGAACGTCACCATGAACGAGCCCTTCTTCCAGGGGCACTTCCCGGGCTTCCCGGTCATGCCGGGGGTCCTCATCATCGAGGCCATGGCGCAGTCCGCGGCCATCCTGGCCTACACCGCCATGGGCGACGACGCCAAGGAGAAGGTCAGCTACTTCATGGCCATCGACAACGCGCGCTTCAGGAAACCGGTCAAGCCGGGCGACACCCTGAGGATCGAGGTGGAGACCCTGTTCAGCAAGCGCGGCATCTGGAGCTGCGCCGCCAAGGCGTACGTCGGCGACACCCTGATGACCGAGGCGGAACTGAAGGCAACGCTGGGCGACAAGTAGCACACGGAGAACGTTATGATCCACAGCACCGCAATAGTCCACCCGGGCGCCAAGATCGCCGAGGGTGTCGAAATCGGCCCGTACGCCGTCATCGGCGAAAACGTGAGTATCGGCAAGGGGACCAAGATCGGTCCGCACGCGGTCATCGACGGCTGGACCGAGATCGGCGAGGCCAACACCATCTTCCACATGGCGTCGGTGGGCGCTGTGCCGCAGGACCTCAAGTATCACGGCGAGAAGACCTGGCTCAGGATCGGCAACGGCAATACTATCCGCGAGTTTGCCAGCCTGCACCTGGGTACGGTCACCGGCGACGGCGAGACCACTGTCGGCGACAACAACCTGTTCATGGCCTATTCGCACGTGGCGCATGACTGCCACATCGGCAACAACGTGATCATGGCCAACTCCGCGACGCTTGCCGGCCACGTCACCATCGAGGACTACGCCATTCTGGGCGGGCTCTGCGCGGTGCTCCAGTTCATGCGCGTCGGTGCCCACGTTATGGTGGGTGGGATGACCTCGGTCCCGATGGACGTTCCGCCGTACACCATCATCACCGGCGACCGTTCCGAAAGCCGGCTGCGTGGCCTGAACCTGATCGGACTGAAGCGTCGCGGCTTTTCCGACGAGACCATCTCGAGCCTCAAGAAGGCTTACAAGCTCCTCTCCATGTCGGGGCTGAAGCTCTCGGAAGCGGTCGAGAAGATGAAGTCCGACGTGCCCAAGTCCCCCGAGGTGGACCACTTCATCGAGTTCATCGAGAGCTCCAAGCGCGGGGTCGCACGGTAAAAGGCAGGTTAAGGTTAAGGTTGAGGTTAAGGAAGACGCTTTTCTCAACCTTAACCTCAACCTCTGCCTGTCTTTAAGAGGTTCTTTTGCACGACAAGAAACAATCAGTGATGATCGTCGCCGGGGAGGCTTCCGGCGAGATGTACGGCGCGCAGATCGCTAACGCTATCCGCGCGCTGTCCCCCGAGACCCGCTTCTTCGGCATGGGGGGCAACTGCATGCGCGAGGCCGGGGTCGATACCCTGGTCGACGCCAACGTGATGGCCGTGATGGGACTGGTCGAGGTGGTGGCGCATCTGCCCACCATCGTGCGCGGCTTCACCACCCTGAAGAAAAAGCTCCACACCGATCCCCCCGACCTGTTGATCCTGATCGACTACCCCGACTTCAACCTGCGGCTCGCCAAGGTGGCCAAGAAGGCCGGCATCAAGGTTCTCTACTTCATCTCGCCGCAGGTCTGGGCCTGGAGAAGCCACCGCGTGCACGGCATCGGCCGGGTGGTGGACATGATGGCGGTGCTCTTCCCGTTCGAGGTCCCCTTCTACAAGAAGGCGAGCGTGCCGGTCACCTTCGTGGGGCATCCCCTGCTGGACCTGGTCAAGCCGACCATGAAGCGGGACGAGGCCCTCGCCTCGCTGGGGCTCGACCCGCAGCGGCGCTGCATCGGCCTCTTTCCGGGGAGCCGCCGCTCTGAACTCCAGAAACTCCTGCCCGTGATCCTGGAGTCGGCGCGGATCCTCAAGGAGCGCATGCCGGACCTGCAGTTCGTGCTGCCGCGGGCGACGTCGCTCAAGGACGAGGACCTGGCCCCGTACCTGGCCGGCACCCGGCTCGAGGTGAAGGTGGTGGCCGGGAGAAACCACGACGTGATGAGCGGCTGCGACGCGGTCATCGCCGCCTCGGGAACGGTGGTCATGGAGCTCGCCCTGGTGGGAGTCCCCCACGTGATCATCTACAAGATGTCCACCCTTACCTACGAGGTGGGCAAGCGGGTGATCAACGTGCCACACATCGGCATCAGCAATATCGTTGCGGAAAAGCGCATGGTGCAGGAACTGCTGCAGCACGAGGCGGAGCCGGTGCCGATCGCCGACGAGATCGACGCCCTGCTGAACCGGCCGGGGTATGCGGCGCAGATGCGTGAGGATTTCGCGGCCATGAGAGTAAAGCTTGGTAACGGCGGGGCCCTGGGCCGTGTGGCCCGACTCGCCTTGGAGATGATGAAATGAGCAGTGCAGCACCCGTGCAGAACAAAAATGTATTCAAAAGGCTCTTGGCCTACAGCCGCCCCTACTGGTGGCGCATCGTTCTGGCCGCAGTGGGATCGGTCGGCGTCGGCGGCATGGACGGCGCCATGGCCTACCTGGTGGAGCCGGTCCTCAGGAGGATCTTCTCCGGCAAGGACACCGCCATCTTCTACCTGCTCCCGATCGGCATCGTCTTGCTCTACGCCCTGCGCGGCGTCTGCCGCTATACCAACGACTTCTTCATCAGGAGCGCCGGTCAGCTCGCGGTGCAGGATGTGCGCAACGACCTGTACGAGAAGAACATGAGGCTCGGCATCGGCTATTTCCATCGCCACGAAACCGGCACCCTCATGTCGCGCGTCCTCTCCGACGTGAGCCTGATGCAGGAAGGGGTGGGGCAGGTCATAACCGGCCTGTTCCGCGACGGCCTCTCCGCCATCGCGCTTTTGGGGGTCATCTTCTACCGCGACTGGCAGCTGGCACTGATCTCCTTTGTGGTCATCCCGCTCACCGTGGTCCCGGCCCGCAGCATCGGTAACCGCATTAAGCGCGTGGCGCGCCAGGGGCAGGAGAAGATGGGGGATCTCGCCAGCATCCTCCAGGAGACCTACTCCGGCATCAAGGTGGTCAAGGCCTTCGGCCTGGAGGGGCGCGAGATCGAGCGCTTCAAGTCCCGCAACCGCGACTTCTACTACTTCACCCGCAAGAACATCAAGTACGAAGGGCTTTCCACCCCGATCATGGAGTTCATTACCTCCTTCGGCATCGCCGCCGTGATCTGGGTCGGCGGCAGCAACGTCATGCACGGCACTAAGAGCGCCTCGGAGTTCTTCTCTTTCATCACGGCCATGGTCCTGGTGTTCAACCCGGTCAAGAGGCTCCTTGCCGCCTTCAACAGCGTGCAGCGCTCCATGGGTGCCGCCGAGCGGGTCTTCGAGGTCATGGACGAGAAACCGGAGATCGTGGACGCCCCCGCTGCCCGCGACCTGGGCAAGGCGCGCGGCGAGGTGGAGTTCCGCAACGTCAGCTTCAAGTACGAGGACGACTACGTGCTGCAGGGGGTGAACCTGACCGCGAAGCGGGGCGAGGTGATCGCCCTCGTTGGTCCCTCCGGCGGCGGCAAGACCACCCTGGTCTCGCTGATCACCCGCTTTTACGACCCGACCGGCGGCCAGGTGCTCATGGACGGCGTGGACATTCGCGAGCGCACCGTGAAGAGCCTTCTGGAGCAGATCGCGCTGGTGGACCAGGAAACCATCCTGTTCAACGACACCATCGCCAACAACATCCGCTACGGCAGGATGATGGCGACCGATGCCGAGGTCGAGGCCGCGGCGCGGGCCGCCTTCGCCCACGACTTCATCCAGGAACTGCCCGAGGGGTACCTGACCAACATCGGTGACCGCGGCGTGCGCCTTTCCGGCGGCCAGCGCCAGAGGCTCTGCATCGCCCGCGCCATCCTCAAGGACGCGCCCATCCTGATCCTGGACGAGGCGACCAGTGCGCTCGACACCGAGAGCGAGCAGATGGTGCAGCAGGCCCTCAACAACCTGATGGAAAACCGCACCACCTTCGTCATCGCCCACCGTCTCTCCACCATCGCCCACGCCGACCGCATCGTCGTCCTGGAGAAGGGGACCGTGGCCGAGACGGGGACCCACGACGACCTGCTCAAGGCGGAAGGGATCTACAGCCGGCTGCACGGCATGCAGTTCCGGTCGTAGGAGAGGTGGCCGCATGTTGTTGAAGCTGCGCTGGCGTCTCGAAACGATATTTTTCTTGGTGATTTCTTCCACCGTCGCGCTCCTGCCTGGCGCTATCGCGCTGTCGCTGGGACGGCTCTTGGGGAGGATCGCCTTCGCGCTGATCGGGGGAAGGCGCCGCATCGCCATAGCCAACCTCGAGTTGTGCCTTCCCTACCTCGAGCGCCAGCCGGGATGGCAGGGGGGGAGCGCGCAGGACCTCGCCCGTGGCGTCTTCGAAAATCTCGGCTGCTGCATCGTCGAGGTCTGCAGGATCTACGGCGGCCGCGGCCGTCAGCTGATCGACTCGGTCGAATTCCGCGGTATCGAGAACTTCGACAGGGCCTTCGCCAAGGGGAAGGGGGTCGCGTTCATCACGGCTCACAGCGGCAACTGGGAGCTTTTGGCCCTCGCTTTCGGGGTGCGCCGCCACGAGATCTCGGTGGTGGCGAGACGGCAGGACAACCCGCACCTGAACCAGATGATCGAGCGCATCCGCAAGCGTTACGGCAACGGCGTCATCTACCGGGAAGGTGCGCTCAGGGCCATGTTCTCCGCGTTCAGGAAAAAGGAGGTCGTCGGGGTCCTGATCGACCAGGCGGGTGGTGAGGACACCGGCGTGCTGATCGACTTCCTGGGACGCCCGGCCTGGACCATCCTGATGCCCGCGGTGATCGCGCGCAAGAGCGGGACTCCGCTGCTCCCCGCCTTCATCCATCGCGAAGGGGACCGGAACATCATCACCATCCATCCCGAGTTCGAGGTATGCGCCGACCCCGACCCGGACGTGGCCGCGGTGGAAGACACCAAGGGGCTGACGCGCTACATCGAGCAGTACGTGGTCCAGCACCCGACCCAGTGGTACTGGATTCACAACCGGTGGAAGAACGTCCCGCCGGACGCCGCCAGCCGCTAGGCACGCTCCCCGCCCGCTTTCGGGGGAGCCATGTTCAAGGACTTTTTCTGCGATGATCGGTGTTATTTACAACCTGCTTTTGTGGCTCGCATTGCCATTGTTGCTACCCTACCATGCCTACCGCTCCCTGAGCCGCGGGCGCAGGACCGCTTTCCTGGAGCGCTTCGGCCGCATTCCGGCGCAGGAGCTGGACCTTGTCGGCAACGGGGGGACCATCCTGGTCCATGCCGTCTCGGTCGGCGAGACCAACGCGGCACTGCCGCTCCTGAAAGGGATCCGCAAGCGCTTCCCCGGCAAGAAGATCGTCATCTCCAACGTGACCGAGACCGGCCGCAGCGTGGCCCAGAAGAGCAACGCCGCCGACCTCTGCATCTACTTTCCCTTCGACTACCCCTTTGCCGTCCGCTCCATCCTCAAGAGCATCGACCCGGAACTCGTGGTGATCATGGAGACCGAGATCTGGCCCAACTTCATCGGGGTGGCGCGCGACATGGGTATCCCGGTGCTTCTTGCCAACGGGCGCATTTCGGATCGCTCCTTCGGCCGCTACCTGCGCCTGTCCTGGTTCTTCCGCCCGGTGCTGCAGCGCCTTGCCGCGCTGTGCATGCAGACCCCGGTGGACGCCGAGCGCATTTGCGCCATCGGTGCCCCCTCCAGCGCCGTGCATGTCGGCGGCAACCTCAAATACGACATCCCGGTCCTCAAGGCGGACCAGCAGCAGGTGGCAGCGATCAAGGAGAAGTACGGCATTCCCGCGGACTGCTTCGTCTTCGCGGCGGCGAGCACCCACGAGGGGGAGGAGGCGCAGGTCCTGGCCGCCTACCGCGAGCTGGTGCGGCAAACACCGCAGAGCTTCCTGATCCTGGCGCCACGCCACCCCGAGCGCGCCGCGGGTGTCGGCGAGCTGGTGAAAAAGGAGGGCTTCCCCTTCCGGTTCCGCTCCGCCCTGAAGGACTCTGAGCGCCTTGTCGCGGGGGGGATCCTGCTGCTGGACACGGTGGGGGAACTGGCCGGGCTCTACCGCGCCTGTGACCTCGTCTTCGTGGGGGGGAGCCTCGTTCCCACCGGAGGGCACAACCCGCTGGAGCCGGCCGCGTGCATGGTCCCGGTCCTGTTCGGACCGCACATGGAGAACTTCCGCGAGATCGAGGGGCTCTTCCTCAAACACGGCGGGCCCGAGGTTCAGGTCGCCGATGCCCAGGGGCTCACGACCGCATTGCTCCGCCTCGCCGCCGACCCTTCCGGCCGGGAAGAGGCCGGGCGCCGGGCCGCGGGCATCCTCCTGGAGAGCGCCGGAGCCACGGAGCGTCACCTCGACGTCATGGCCGGTTTACTGGGGGAGGGGAGGCAACGTGGCTGATCTTGAACGGTACTACCAGGACCTGCTGGCAGGCAAGTGCGCCCGCCTCCGCGACAAGGCACTGCTGGGGCTGTTGCGCCTCGCCTCCCGCCCCTACGCGCTGGTCATGAGGCAGCGGGCACTCTGTTACCGCCTGGGCATTTTCCGCTCGCACCAGTTGCCCCGGCCCGTCATCTCAGTGGGCAACATAGCTGTCGGCGGCACCGGCAAGACCCCGACCGTCGCCTGGATCGCGTCCTACCTGATGGCGCAGGGCAAGAAGGTCTGCGTCCTGAGCCGGGGCTACGGTGGGAGTGAGGAAGGGCGGGTCCGCATCGTGAGCGACGGCGCCAGCCTCCTGCTTACCCCGGAGCAGGCGGGGGACGAGCCGTGCCAGCTGGCGGGGATGCTGCCGGGGCTCATGGTGGTCATCGGCTCGGATCGGTACCGGGCCGGCCTGCACGCCCTGGAGCGGCTGAACCCGGACATCTTCATCATGGACGACGGGTACCAGCACCTGAAACTCAGGCGCGATCTCAACATCCTGCTCCTCGATGCTGTGAACCCGTTCGTGGATCTGAACCAAGGGTCCGGTGCCGCGCACGACGCTGGCTCAACATCCGGAACCTACGGGTCCGGCCTGACCCTGCCGGGGGGGCTGCTGCGCGAACCCCGCTGCGCTGCAGGGCGCGCCGACCTCGTAATCTGCACCCGCACGCCGCAGGGGAACGGACGGGTGGCGCCGGTGCCCGGAAAGCCTATCTGCTGGACAAAACACAAGCTTTCTGGCATAGTGCCGCTGCTCGGCGGGGCTCCTGCCGGCTTCGCAACGGCACAGAATGTTCGCGTCATGGCCTTTTCCGGCATAGCCGATCCCGAGGCGTTCTTTGCCGGTCTGGAGGCCGTCGGCGTCAGGCCGGTGACCACGCTCTCATTCCCGGACCACACCCGTTACGATGAGCCCGAGGTCGCGGCGATCCTGCGGCTCAAGACCGCCTCGCGCTCGACGGTGCTCCTGACGACGCAGAAGGACGCGGTGAAGCTGCTGCCCCATGCGGAACAGCTTCCCGGTTGCCACGCGGTTGTGCTGGAACTCGAGTTTGACGACGCCCGGCCGCTGGAGGAAGCCCTGGCCCGGCTGCTGTGACCCCCGCGGGCTACCCGCACGGCAAGAGGTAGTGTGACCCTTGGCGCCCATGGAAGGCGTTGCGAGTGAAACTTAGATGAGAGTACTGATCATAAAAGCCTCCGCGTTGGGAGACATCATTCACGCCCTCCCCGTCCTTGACTACCTGCACCAGGCAAAGCCCGGCATCGAGGTTGACTGGGTGGTCGAGGAGCCCTTCCGGCAGATCCTCGAGGGGAACCCCCTGATCAGCAAGCTGCACCTGGTGCGGACCAAGGTCTGGCGCAAGCGCCCCTTCGCCGCCCAGACCAGGCGCGAGATTGCCGAGCTGAAGGAGGCTCTGGGGGAGCGCCGTTACGACCTGGTCTTCGACATCCAGGGGAACCTGAAGAGCGGGCTGATCTGTGCCATCTCCGGGTGCCCGGACCGGATCGGCTTCGACCGCGCTGAACTGCAGGAGTCGGTGAATGCGCTGTTTACCCGCCGGCAGATCCCTTTGCGCCGTGAGGACTACCACATCACGGACAAGTACCTGCGCTTGGTGAGCGTCCCGTTCGCCAAGGACTTCCGCGCCATGCAGCTCACCACCAGTATCCAGACCACGCCCGAGGAGGATGCCAACGCCGAGGCGCTGCTGGCCACGCTTTCCGACGGTCTGGTCTTTTTGTTCCAGTATGGCACCACCTGGCAGACCAAGTTCTGGAGCGTCCAGCGCTGGATCGAGCTGGGCAAGGAGGTGCTGGACCGCTACCACGACGCCTCCATCCTCTTCCCCTGGGGCAACGACTCCGAGCGCGAGGCGGCCTTCACCATTGCCGCCGGCATCGGGCGCGGAGCCCGGGTGCTGGAGCGCATGACCCTTAAGGAGCTGACCGCCGTCCTCAAGAAGGTGGACCTCGTCGTGGGCGGGGATACCGGCCCGGTGCAGCTCGCGGCGGCGGTCGGGACGCCGACGGTCTCCTTTTACCGGGCCTCCGACGGCAAGCGCAGCGGCCCGCGCGGCGAGCACCACGTCGTGGTGCAGTCGCCGATGCACTGCACCCGCTGCTTCAGGACCAACTGCGACAAGGACGCCCAGTGCCGCGACAGCATCAAGCCGGAGATGATCCTCGCCGGGATAGAGCGCCTGATCCCCCGATAACAACAGTGAGAAGACATGAAAGTTACCGCAATAGTGCCGACCTACAACCGGCCCAAGGCTCTCGTGCTTTGCCTGCAGAGCCTTGCCCTGCAGTCAAGGCTCCCGGACGAGGTCGTCATCGCAGATGACGGTAGTGGCGCGGAGACCCGTGACACCATCGAAGCCTTTCGCACTGCACCGAACTGCCCCTTCGAGATACGTCACGTGTGGCAGGAAGACGACGGCTTCCGCAAGCCGCGCATCCTCAACGAATCGGTGCGCCAGGCCACCGGCGACTACCTGGCCTTCATCGATGGCGACTGTCTCGCCCATCGTGACTGGCTGCACCATCACGTACGCCTTGCCGAGCCGAACGCGATGCTGGGAGGGAAGCGGGTCGACCTGGGGCCGCGCCTGACCGAGGCATTCACCAGTCAAGGACGGCTGGTCAACACAGCCGGTCTCGGCCTCTTGCTGGATTCCCTGCGCAAAGGGGGCTCGCGCAAGGTCGAGGAGGGACTGGTCGTCTCGTCGCCTTTGCTGCGTTCCCTCGCCAAGATGGACCGGATCACCGACGACGGTATCTGGGGGTGCAACTTCAGCGTCCACAAGGAGCTCTTCTACCGGATCAACGGCTGTGACGAGGACTTCAAAGACGGCTCCATCGAGGACAACGACCTCGGCATTCGCGTGCTGAACAGCGGCGGCAAGCTGAAGTCGGTCCGCTTCCTCGCCAATGTCTTCCACCTCTGGCACAACTCCTCCTGGAGCTTCACCAGTGACAAGTACCTTGAGAACCGGCGCATCATGCAGCAACGGATCGAGCTCAAGGAACCGCGCTGCCGCAACGGCATCACCAAAGAGTAGGAGCGGCACGTGAAGATACTGTTGGTCAACAACGACAAGGGGTGGAGCGGAGGGCAGGAACACCTCTCCGACCTGTCCCGCGAGCTCACCCGCCTAGGCGTGGAGGTGCATTTTGTGGTCCGGGAAGGGGGGAAGTCGGAATCCCGCTTCCGTGCCATGGGGCACACGGTCCATGCCATGCCCCGGCACGGTGTTGCCGACGTCCTGGCTCCCTTTCAGCTCGCCTCGGTGATGAGGCGTGAGCGTTTCGACGTCGTCTCGGTGAACCGTGAACACGACCTGCTGCTCACCGCGCTCGCCTGGCACCTGGCTTTCCCCTTCAAGAAGAAAGGGCGCTTCATGATGAGCTACCACACCGCCACCAAGAGGCGGCAGCTCATGCTCAATACCGCGGACGCCGTTCTGTGCATCTCTGAGCACGTGAAGGTGGAACTTTTGAAGCAAAACCAGGAGTGCGCTGCCAAGCTCGAGGTGGTCCACTACGGCATCGCGCTCGGTGACGCACCCGGTGCCGCCAAGTTCGACCGCGACCGGCCCCGCCGTTTCTTCACCGGGGTGGGCTTCCCTCTCATCGGCATGGTGGGCGAGTTCTGGAAGAACCAGGAAGAGCTGGTGCGCATGATCCCGGCCCTGCGGGAGGCCTTTCCAGGCATCAAGGTCGCCTTCGTTGGCGACGATTCCGACCGCACCCTGGTCGACCCGCTGCAATCGCTCGCGCGCCAGCTCGGGGTGGATGACGCGCTTATCTTCACCGGCCGCATCCCCCGGGATCGCATCCCGGACGTCTTTTACGACTTTGACCTTTCGGTGACCACCCATCGCAACGAGGGATTCGGCATCGTGCACCTGGAAAGCCTCGCCGCAGGCACCCCCGTCGTGACCTATGACGAGGGGGGGATGGTGGACATCTTCCGGGGCGAGGACGCCGGCGTTGTTGTCACTGGCGCGGAGCGGGAGTTCGCCGCGGCAGTCATCGCCCTCTTGCACGACGACCAGCGGCGCTTCGCCATGGGGAGCGAGGGGTACCGCCTGGTTCAGCGCAAGTATTCCCTTCAGGCGATGGGGCAGCGTTACCTCGATTATTACCACAGGCTCCTGGCCGGCAGGAGTTGACGCGCAACGTCCGTACCCGCCTTTTTGCCGCGGGACGGGCATCGGTACCGGAAACACCCCGGCAGGAACGAGGAGAGCTATGTCTGCAAACCGCAGCGGTAAGAGGATCCTGGTATTGCGTTACCGGTTCATCGGGGACACCATCCTCACCGTGCCGTTTCTGCGCAACCTGCGCTACGCGGAACCGGATGCCCACATCGCCTGGGTGGTCGCGCCGGGTTCCACCGACGTGGTCCGTGACATTCCCTACGTGGACGAGTTCATCGACTGGGACCCGGTGACCAGCTTCGCGGACTGCCGCGGCAAGCACCGCACCTGGGCCGACAAGTACGGCTTCATCCAGGAGCTGCGCGCCCAGCACTTCGACAAGGTGTACGTGCTGAAACGCTCCTTTTCCAGCGCCGTCATCGCCTGGCTCACCGGGGCGCGGGCACGCATCGGGTTCAACACCGAGGCCCGGGGCTTCCTGCTCACCCGGCGCGTCCCTTACCGGAACGACCAGCACGAGGTGCAGAATTTCCTGGACGTCTTGCGCGCGGACGGGGTGCCGGTCCTGGACGACTACCTGGAGGCGTGGCTCAGCGATGAGGAGCAGGCCTTCGCGGAGCAGTTTTTCGCCGCCAACGGCATTGCCGCCGGCGAGCCCGTGATAGGCATCCACCCCTTCGCGGCCAACCAGAGCCGGGCCTGGCACCACGATAACTTTGCTGAGGCGGCCAATGAGCTGCAGCGACGCTACGGCGCCCGCATCATCGTCTTCGGCGGGCGCGGTGACGTCGAGTTGGGGCAGACCCTCAGGGAGCGCATCACACCGGAGCCGGTGCTCGCGGTCGGCACCACCTCGCTGCGCCAGACCATGGCCATCATCGCGCGCTGCAACGTGATGCTGTGCAACGACAGCGGCATCATGCACGTGACCGCGGCGCTGAACACCCCGCTGGTGGCGCTGTTCGGCCCCCAGTCGCCGGTCAAGTTCGGCCCATGGGGCAAGCGGTGCAAGGTTCTCTACAGCGCCTTCCCGTGCAGTCCCTGCAAGCAGAAGTTCTTCGAGGAGTGCTCCCCGTCGCCGCGCATGAAGCCCCAGTGCATGGAGTCCATTTCCGTCCAGCAGGTCCTGGACGCGGTAGAACAGTTTGAAGGAGTTTCCTCACTTGAGCGCAGAGCATAAGATATCTCCCTTTGTCATCACCAAGAACAACGAACAGAAGATAGGGGGGCTGCTCGCCTCGCTTTCCTGGGCCGACGAGGTCGTGGTGGTGGACGATTTCAGCTCCGACGCCACGCCCGAGATCTGCCGCAGTTTTGCCAACGTCAGGTTCTTCCAGAACAAGTTCGAGGGGTTCCAGGAGCAGAAGGTGCACGCCATGAACCTGACCCGCAACGACTGGGTGCTGAAGATGGACGCCGACGAGGAGGTCTCGCCGCTGATGCGCGAGAGCATCCAAGCCTTAAGCGACGAGGACTTCGCCACCTACTCCTGCTTCGAGTTCAAGCGCCTCACCTGCTTTTGGGGCAAGTGGATCCGGCACGGTTCCTTCTACCCGGATTACAACCCGCGCCTGTTCCACAAGGGGCAGGGGGCCTGGGGGGGGATCAACCCCCACGACAAGTTCATGACCAACGGGCGCACCAAAAAGGTGGACGGCGACATCCTGCACTTCCAGAACTGGGACCTGTTCACCTACGCCTACCGGACCATCCTCTACTCCAGCATCTCGGCCGAGGAGTACTTCAAGCGGGGACGGCGCGCCAAGTGGCACAACTACACCGTGCGCCCGCTCTGGACCACCTTCTACCGCTACGTAATCCGCCTGGGTTTCCTGGAGGGGGTGCGCGGTCTGGTGATTGCACTCATGGGGGGGCTGGGCACCTTCGTGAAGTACGCGAAGCTCCTCGAACTGGAGAAAAAGTACGCATCGGCGCAGCACATAGGTGAGATCAAGTGACGGGGGGGCACGGCTCCGCAGCGGCACCGGCACCCGCCAACATACTGATCATCAAGCCCGGCGCCATCGGCGACCTGCTGCACATGACGCCGGTGATCCGGGCGCTCAAGGGTATCTACCCGCACGCCTCCATAACCATCATGGTCAGCGCGCGCGTCACGGCGCAGTTGTTCGCGGATAACCCCCTGGTGGACGAGGTGGTCATCTTCGACAAGAAGGGGGAGCAGCGCACCTGGGGCGGGGTGTTTAAGCTGTGGAAGCGGCTGCGCCCCAAGCGCTTCGACCTGGTGCTCAACTACCAGCGCAGCAACCTGAAGGCGTGGGCCCTGGTGGCAGCCGCCATTCCGTGCCGGGTGCTCGTCTACCACAAGACCCGCACCAGGACCATCCACGCCATTTTGGATCACCTGCGCCCCCTGAAGGCACTGGGCATCGACCCGGAGACCGCGGATCGGACCCTCGATTTCTTCCCTTCGGAGGCGGACCACGCTTTCGCAGCCCGCTTCATAGCGGACAACGTCCTTGCCGGAAAGCGCATCGTCGCCTTCAACCCCGGCACGAGCAGCGCCAACAAGTGCTGGCCCATCGAGCGCTTCGCCGAGCTCGGGGACCGGCTGGTGGCGCAGCACGGCGCCGCGGTGGTAGTCGTGGGGAGCAGGGACGAGGCCCCGCTGGCCGATGCCATCCGCGCGGGGATGCAGCGGGAGATGTACGACCTGTGCGGCTGTTCGCTGGGCGAGCTGGCCGCCCTGCTCGGGCACTGCGAGCTCATGGTGACCGGGGACACCGGGCCGATGCACATCGCGGCCGCGGTAGGCACCCCCGTCCTCGCCCTGTACGGGCCGATCTCGCCGGTGCGCAGCGCTCCCTTGGGGGAGAAACACCGGATCGTGATGCACGACGAATTGGAGTGCTGCCCCTGCAACAGCTTCAAATGCAAGATCCAGAGCTTCCGGCTCTGCATGGAGATGATAACCGTGGACGAGGTGGCCCGGACCGCGGCGGAAATGCTCTCAGACAACACGAGGTGAATCGAAGATGCATGCAAAGGAACTGAAACTGGCGGGGCTCGCCGAGACGTTTGACCGGCTGATCTCCTTCTGGCACACCGACCCCGCTGATCATGCGGCCGAGACTGGTGGGCTCAACCCCACCGCCCTGGAGCTTGGCTGGCAGAACTATTCGCTGTGGCACGAAGAGGACAAGGCGCGCAGAACGGACGTCGAGGACAGCGCCATCGCCCAGGTGAAGCGCAACATCGACCGCTTCAACCAGCGGCGCAACGACCTCATCGAGAAGCTGGACGAGGAGATCCTGGCCTGGCTCACCCCGCAGGTTGATTTCACCCGGGAACTGCCGATCAACTCGGAGACCCCCGGTTCCATCGTGGACAGGATCTTCATCATGTCGCTCAAGGTGTACCACATGAACGAGGACACCGAGCGCACCGACATCGACGACGAGCACCGCAGGCGCTCGCTGCACCGGCTCGCGGTCCTCAGGGAGCAGCGCTGCGACCTCGAGCGGGCCTTCAACCTTCTCCTTGACGACTACCTCGCCGGTGTTAGAAAGATGAAGGTGTATCGCCAGTACAAGATGTACAACGACCCCACCCTCAATCCCGAGCTGTACCGGCAGAAGGGGTAGGACACGTGCCGCGAGACGGCGCTCCGGCACACGCCTGAAAAACCCAAATTCCAACGGAGGTAGGCATGGCTAAGATACTGGTTACCGGCGCAGCTGGCTTCATCGGATACCACCTCTCGGAAAAGCTTTTGGCAAAGGGGCACGAGGTGGTGGGCCTGGACAACGTCAACGATTACTACGACGTGGGGCTCAAGGAGGCGAGGCTGGCCAGGCTGGAAGGAAAGCCCGGATTCAGGTTCGTGCGCATGAGTCTCGAGGACCGTGATGGCTGCGCGGCGCTGTTCGCCGCGGAACGCTTCGACAGCGTGGTCAACCTGGCCGCCCAGGCGGGGGTCAGGTACTCCATCCAGAACCCCTACGCCTACATCGACAGCAACATAAGCGGTTTCATCAACATCCTGGAAGGGTGCAGGCACAACAAGGTCGGCCACCTGGTGTACGCCTCGTCCAGCTCGGTTTACGGCGCCAACACCTCGATGCCCTTCTCGGTGCACCACAACGTGGACCACCCGGTGTCGCTCTACGCGGCGACCAAGAAGGCCAACGAGCTCATGGCGCACACCTACTCGAGCCTGTACGGCCTTCCCACCACGGGACTGCGCTTTTTCACTGTCTATGGCCCTTGGGGGCGTCCGGATATGGCGCTGTTCCTGTTCACCAGGGCCATCCTGGAAGGGCGCCCCATCGACGTGTTCAACCACGGCAAGATGCAGCGCGACTTCACCTACGTCGACGACATCGTCGAGGGGGTGACCAGGGTGGTGGACCGGGTGCCGGCCGGCGACCCGGCGTGGCAGGGGAGCCACCCCGACCCCGGCACCAGCTACGCACCCTACCGCATCTACAACATCGGCAACAACAACCCCGTCGAGCTGCTGCGTTTCATCGAGGTGCTGGAGCAGGCGCTGGGCAGGGAGGCCAAGAAGAACTTCCTCCCTATCCAGGCCGGCGACGTGCCCGCCACCTACGCCGACGTGGACGACCTGATCCGGGACGTCGACTTCCGTCCCGCCACCTCGATCGAGGAGGGGATCGGGCGCTTTGTCTCCTGGTACCGTGAGTTTTATAGGATCTGAGGCGGCCCGCAGGGCCGCCGGCACCACATCCAGGCAGTGGAAAGGATCACCGTGAAGCACCGTCCTCTCGATTTTTCTGGCGTCAGCACGTACCCCATCGCCAACAGGAAGAACAAGATGAACGTCCGGGAGCACCTGGCCGGTCCGGTGCGCCCCGGCATGACCGTGGCCGAGCTCCTCGCGTCCCTCCCCGACCAGCTGGGCGCCCAGGCGCTGAACCGGATCATCGACGCCGTGGTCGCGGCCCGTGCCAAGGGGAAACCCGTGGTCATGGCCATGGGGGGGCACGTCATCAAGTGCGGCCTGCAGCCGGTCATCAAGTCCCTGATCGACGCCGATGTGGTCACCGCCGTGGCCTTGAACGGCTCGGGCTCCATCCATGACTTCGAGATCGCCCTGATCGGGGCCACCAGCGAGGACGTCGGCGCCGTTCTCCATGCCGGCAACTTCGGCATGGCGGAAGAAACCGGCGCCCAGATCAACGACGCGCTCAAGCGCGGCGTCGCCCAGGGGCTCGGGCATGGCGAAGCGCTGGGGCGCATGATCCTCGAGCGCGAGCTCCCCTACCGGGAGCGGAGCCTGATGGCCGCCTGCGTGGCGAAGGGGATCCCGGTAACGGTGCACGTTGCCATCGGTACCGATATCACCCATCAGCATCCCTCCGCCGATGGCGCTGTCCTGGGCGCTGCCAGCTTCACCGATTTCCGGATCTTCACCTCGGTCGTTTCAGGACTCGGCGACGGCGGGGTTTACCTGAACATCGGCAGCGCCGTGCTCCTGCCCGAGGTTTTCCTGAAGGCCCTTTCCATCGCCCAGAATCTCGGGCACCACGTCGATCGCTTCACCACCGCCAACTTCGACATGCAGCAGCACTACCGGCCGCTCACCAACGTCGTCAGGCGTCCCACCACGGGCGACAGCCAGGGTTTCACCGTCACCGGGCACCACGAGATCATGATCCCGCTCCTCGCCGCGGGCATCCTGGACCGGATCGCCTGAACCGCGGCGCACTTTTCCGACCTGCCTGGCCCAGCAGCGCGGCCGCAGGCGCAGCACCTTCTACATCGCAACAGCTTGGAGATATTGAATGGAAAGACGTGAAATAGAATCCCTTTTTGAACGCGCTACCTCGGTGCGGGCCCTCGTGGTCGGCGACCTCATGCTGGACGAGTACCTGCTCGGCAAGGCGGAGCGGATCTCGCCGGAGGCCCCGGTGCAGGTGGTCGAGGTCTCCCGGGAAGAGTTGCGCCTGGGAGGCGCGGGGAACGTGGTCAACAACCTGGTTGCGCTTGGCTGCCAGGTGGCGGTCTGCTCGGTGATCGGGACTGACGAGAACGGCGACGTGCTGCGCCGGACCCTGGACGAGAAGGGGGTCGTTCTCGCCGGGCTGATCCAGGACCCGCAGCGCAGGACCAGCAAGAAAACCAGGGTTCTCGCGGCGCACCAGCAGATCGTGCGCATCGACCGGGAAACCAAGGCGCCCATCGGTGGCGTCAGTGAACAGGCGCTGCTGGTCTACCTCGACGCGCACCTGGGCGAGTTCGACGTCATCGTGGTCTCCGATTACCTGAAGGGGGTGCTGACCCCGGCACTCCTCGCCGCGCTCTGCCGTAAGGGGCGGGAACTCGGTATTCCGGTTGTGGTCGATCCCAAGGGAGACGACTTCTCCAAGTACCGGGGCGCCACGGTGCTCACCCCCAACCGGAAGGAGGCCGAAGTCGCCTCGGGAGTAGCCATCACCGACCAGGAGTCGCTGGAGCAGGCGGCCGGCCGGATGCTCGCCACCCTGGAGCTCGACGCCTTGCTCATAACCCGCAGCGAGGCGGGTATGTCGCTCTTCCCGGTGCGTGGGGAGGCGGTGCACATCCCGACCGTGGCCCGCGAGGTCTTCGACGTGACCGGTGCCGGCGATACCGTCATCTCGGTCCTGTCGGTAGGACTTGCCTGCGGCCTGTCGCTGGCGGACGCGGCCTGGGTCGCCAACATCGCCGCCGGCATCGTAGTTGGCAAGCTGGGTACCTCCACCGTGTCGCCGCGGGAGGTGATCGAGGAGGTCGGCCACGCCCTGCGCGACAGCGATGCCAAGATCAAGAACCTGGACGTCCTAGAGCATCTCATCGCCCGCGAGCGCAACCGTGGCAGGAAGGTGGTTTTCACCAACGGCTGCTTCGACCTGTTGCACGTCGGACACGTGAAGTACCTGCAGAAGGCGCGGGAACTGGGCGACCTCCTGGTGGTCGGTCTGAACACCGACGCATCGGTGAAACGGCTCAAGGGAGAGGGCCGGCCGCTCATCGAGGAGAAGGAGCGGGCGCATATCCTGGCCGCCCTGGGGTGCGTCGACTACGTGGTGCTCTTCGATGAGGATACGCCGCTCAGGCTGATCGAGGCGCTCTGCCCGTCCATCCTGGTCAAGGGGGGGGACTACAACATCGACCAGGTCGTGGGGCGTGAAGTGGTCGAATCGATGGGGGGACGGGTCGAATTGATTGAGTTCGTCGATGGCCGTTCCACCAGCCGCATCATCGACAAGATCCTCTCCACCAAATAAAGTTTCAGCGCTCCGGGTTGCCATACGGCCGCCGCATGTTATTCATTATTGGATCAAATTTAATGGAGGCCTCATGAAGAAGGCATTTATCACCGGCATCACCGGCCAGGACGGCTCCTACCTCGCCGAACTCCTGCTTTCCAAGGGGTACGAAGTGCACGGCATGATCCGCCGTTCCTCCTCCTTCAACACCGGCCGCATCGACCACATCTACCGTGACCCGCACGAAGCTGACACGCGGTTGTTCCTCCATTACGGCGACCTCAACGACGCGAGCTCTATCAACCGCCTGCTGCGCGAGATCCATCCCGACGAGATCTACAACCTGGGCGCCCAGAGCCACGTCCGCGTCTCCTTCGACGTCCCCGAGTACACCGGCGAGGTGGACGCCCTGGGGGCGGTGCGCATCCTGGAGGGGATCCAGGAAGCCGGCATCACCACCCGCTTCTACCAGGCCTCCTCTTCGGAACTGTACGGCAAGGTGCTGGAGACGCCGCAGAAGGAAACGACTCCCTTCTACCCCCGCTCGCCGTACGCCTGCGCTAAAGCCTATGCCTTTTACATCACGGTGAACTACCGGGAAAGCTACAACATGTTCGCCTGCAACGGCATCCTCTTCAACCACGAGTCGCCGCGCCGCGGCGAGACCTTCGTGACCAGGAAGATCACCCGTGCCGCCGCCCGCATCAAGCTGGGACTGCAGGACCGGCTCTACCTGGGCAACCTGGAGGCCAAGAGGGACTGGGGCTTCGCCGGCGACTACGTCGAGGCGATGTGGCGCATGCTCCAGGCGGACCGCGCCGACGACTACGTGGTGGCGACCGGCGAGACCCACAGCGTCCGCGAATTTGCCGAGCAGGTCTTCGGCAGCCTGGGTATGGAGCTCACCTGGAAAGGGGAGGGGGAGCAGGAACAGGGCATCGACGTCAAGACCGATAAGGTGCTGATCGAGATCGACCCGCGCTACTTCCGCCCGGCGGAGGTCGACCTGCTCCTGGGCGATGCCACCAAGGCCCGGCGTGAACTCGGCTGGGAGCCCAAGACCAGCTTCTCGCAGCTGGTGAAGATGATGACCGAATCCGACCTCGCCATCGCCGAGAGGGAACTGAGAGCCGATGGAAAGTGACGCCAGGATCTTCGTGGCCGGGCACCGCGGCCTGGTCGGTTCCGCCCTGGTGCGGCAGCTGGAGCGCGCGGGGTACCACAACCTGGTACTGCGCAAAAGCTCCGAGCTCGACCTGCGCGACCAGGCGGCGACGCGGGCGTTTTTCGAGGCGGAGCGCCCGGAGTACGTCTTCCTGGCGGCGGCCAAGGTCGGGGGCATCGTGGCCAACAACAGCTTCCCCGCCGACTTCATCTACGATAACCTGATGATCCAGAACAACGTGCTGCACTCTAGCTACCTCACCGGGGTCAAGAAACTGCTGCTTTTGGGTTCCACCTGCATCTATCCTAAGCTCGCGCCGCAGCCGATTAAGGAAGAGGCGCTGCTCACCGGCCCGCTGGAGCCGACCAACGAGCCCTACGCCATCGCCAAGATCGCCGGCATCAAGATGTGCCAGTCCTACAACCGCCAGTACGGGACCCGGTTCATCAGCGCCATGCCCACCAACCTCTACGGTCCCAACGACAACTTCGACCTCACCACCTCCCACGTCCTCCCCGCCCTGATTCGCAGGTTCCACGAAGCCAAGCAGTCCGGAGCGAAGAGCGTCACCATCTGGGGAACCGGGACCCCGTACCGCGAGTTTGTCCACGTGGACGACGTCGCCGGGGCCTCCCTGTTCCTGATGGAGCGTTACGAGGGGTGGGATCCGGTCAACGTCGGCAGCGGCGAGGAACTCACCATCGCCGACTTGGCCCGCAGGATAGCGGCGGTGGTGGGCTTTGCCGGCGAGATCCTCTTTGATATCTCCAAGCCGGACGGCACCCCGAGAAAGCTCAGCGACGTAAGCCGAATCCACGAGCTGGGGTGGCACCACAAGATCGAGCTTGACCAGGGGCTCAAAGACACCTACGCCTGGTACCTCGCCAACCGCTGCTGATCCCGTTTCCTTTCCCGACACTTCCCCGCGCTGCCGGTCCCGTTTACAGCCTGGACCGGAGGGTGCATTTAAGCTGCCGAATTCTCATGAATAACTCTGTCAACCACAATTTTGCGCCTTCTTCAATCTTTGTGCCAAAATTTTAGAGTTCCACTAAAATGCGCTTTACAGTGATTTTTTTAGATGCTATACTTCCTGCGAAATCATGCATAACTTCAATAATTTCAAGCGATTCCTAGGCGTCCTGGCAGTTGTTGCCTCCCTGTTGGTGATTGCCACCATAGTCTTCCGTATGCAGCAGGAAGTGGCCCCGAAGTTGTCGGTGCGCAAGCTTCCGCTCCAGGTGGATGTCTCCCTGCACAATTTCCATTACACGGAAACCAAACAGGGCATCAAGCACTGGGAGCTCAGTGCTACCCGGGCCGACTATAACAAAGCGGCCGACATCTCCTACCTCACCGGCGTGCGCATGGTGGTGCATGGGGCGGGGGGGCTGGGCGAGCTGGTGATCACGGCGGACACCGGGCAGTACCACAACGGGACCAGGGATATCGCCCTAGTTGGCAACGTGCGGGGGAAAAGCAGCAAGGGCTACGGCTTCTCGACCCATCGCGTCAACTACGTCGCGGCACGCAGCATGTTGCAGACCACGGAGCGGGTCGAGTTGACGGACATCGGAAGCCAGTTGGAAGGGACAGGTATGGAGTACTATACGCAGACTCGGAAGTTCAGGTTGTTGAAGGATGTAAGCGCCGTGTACCGGCAGGGGGGGGAGTGATGCGCCGAATCGTCTCCTGTCTCTCGCTGCTGCTTGCCCTGGCCACGACGGGCCACGCCGCGCAGGGCACCAGCAATAAAGAGCCTTTAAAGGTAAAGTCGGACACGCTCAATACCGATAACGAGAAGAAGACGGCAACCTTCGAGGGGAAGGTGGTCGCCCGCCAGGGTGACATGACCCTCTACACGGACCGTCTGGTGGTCAGCTACGGCGGCCCCAACAACGAGGTGTCGCAGGTCGAGGCATTCGGTAACGTGCGCATCGTGCAGGAAGAGCGCCAGGCGACCGGCGCCCACGGGGTCTACGACCCCAAGCTGGCGCGCATCGTCCTGGACGGCAACCCCAAGGTGGTTTCGGGCGAGGACGTGGTGACCGGCAAGATCATCACCTACTACGTCAACGAGCAGAAGAGCGTGGTTACCAGCGGCCCCAAGGAACGGGTGGAAGCGGTCATCCATCCGGGAGGAAAGAATGTCGGTGCCAAGCCGTAGCACCCTCTACACCAAGGGACTGCAAAAGGGTTTCAACAAGCGCATGGTGGTGAAGGGGGTGGACCTGGAGATCTCCTCGGGAGAGGTGATCGGGTTGCTGGGTCCCAACGGTGCCGGCAAGACCACTACCTTCTACATGGTGGTGGGGTTGACCCGTCCCGACCAGGGACAGGTCTTCCTGGACGGCGAACCGATCACCGGGCTCCCCATGTACCAGAGGGCGCGTCGCGGCATCAGCTACCTGCCGCAGGAGCCATCGGTGTTCCGCCGCCTCACCGTGCGGGACAACCTGATGGCCGTGCTGGAGACCATGGACCTGGAGCCGGTTCGGCGCAGGGAGCGGGTGGAAGAGTTGCTGGCGGAGTTCCGGGTCGAGCACATTGCAGGGAGCCGCGGCTACGCCCTTTCTGGCGGTGAGCGGCGCCGCGTCGAGATCGCCCGGGCCTTGGCCACCGATCCCAGCTTCATCCTGCTCGACGAGCCCTTCGCGGGTATCGACCCGATCGCGGTGATCGATATCCAGAACATCATCAGGGCGCTGAAGGAGAAGGGGCTGGGGGTGCTGATCTCCGACCACAACGTGCGCGAGACCCTCGGTGTCTGCGACAAGGCCTACATCATGAACGCCGGCGAGGTGCTCGAAGTGGGCGACCCGGTGCAGATTTCACAAAGCAAGAAGGCACGGGAAATCTATCTGGGTGACAAGTTCAGGCTGTAAAGAAAAATTACGTTCTATGTTCTTGTCGCTGCGCTCCACATTAAAATGCGAAATCAAGGTCGCCAAAGTTCGTTGCTCACGCTATAATGAGAACAAAGAGAACAGTTACTCCATGAACATCGGGACGTTCCATTCTCATACAGCTCGCATGATCATCAATTACACGGTTTATCAATAGGTTCCCGGTTTTTTATGTAGAACAACCAGGCAGAACGCAGAACGGTTTTCAAGGGTTTGTGAGGACTTATGGCAATAGAGATGCGCCAGCAGATGAAAATGAGTCAGCAACTGGTGATGACCCCCCAGTTGCAGCAGGCCATCAAGCTGCTTCAGCTCTCCCGGCTGGAGTTGCAGGACGTAGTGCGGCAGGAGCTTGAGGAAAATCCCATCCTGGACGAGGTAATCGAACAGGAGGAGATCCGCGAGCCCGAGCAGCTCGAACTGCGCGAGAAGGAAGCGGAGCCGGAGAGTGCCGCCAATGACTTCCAAGAGGTCCGTGCCGGTGAAGAGACCCGGGACACCGACTGGGACTCCTACATCGACGGCTACAACTACAGTTCCGGCGAGCAATACTACGACGACGAGGACCGCCCCTCTTTTGAAAACCTCCTGACCAAGAAATCTACCCTGTTCGACCACCTGATCTGGCAGCTGAGCCTCACCCGCCTCACTGAGCGCGAGATGGTGGTTGGCGCAGAGATCATCGGCAACATCGACGAGGACGGCTACCTGCGCGCGAGCCTCGAGGATATCGCGTCGGCCTGCGTCCAGGCGAGCCCCTTCCTCGAAGAGGCCCTGGAGTGGGCTGGGCTTCCCGCCGACGCCTCCGAGGATCAATCGACCGAGGCGGCGGACGGTTTCGCCGAGAGCGTGTTGACCCCGCTGGTCGAGGGGGTGCTGAAGCGGATCCAGGAGTTCGACCCGGTCGGCGTCGGCGCCCGCGACCTACGCGAGTGCCTGCTGATCCAGGTGGCGAGCCTGGGTATGGCGGGGAGCCTGGTCGAGGCGCTGTTGCGCGACCACCTGAAGGATCTGGAGAGCCACAAGTACAAGCAGGCGGCCAAGGTGCTCGGGGTGGACGTTAACGATATCCTGGCGGCGACCCGCATCATCGCCGAGCTCGACCCCAAGCCGGGCCGCGTTTTCGGCAGTGACGACGTGCAGTACATCTCCGCCGACATCTTCGTGCACAAGGTAGGCGACGAGTACGTGGTGATGCTCAACGACGAGGGGATGCCCAACCTCAGGATCAACCCGATCTACGCTCCCGAAGCCAAGTCAAGCCGCGCCGTGGACAAGGTGGCCGAAGACTACATCGGTGAGAAGATGCGCTCCGCCATCTGGCTCATCAAGAGCATCCAGCAGCGCCAGCGCACCATCTTCAAGGTGGCCAAGAGCATTGTCAAGTTCCAGCGCGACTTCCTTGACCGCGGCATCGAATACCTGCGCCCGTTGGTGCTGCGCGACATCGCGGAGGACATCGGCATGCACGAGTCCACTATCAGCCGCGTCACCACCAACAAGTATATGCAGACCCCACAGGGGCTCTTTGAGCTGAAGTACTTCTTCAACTCGGGGATCTCCACCGGCGAGGGGGACTTCATCGCCTCCGAGAGCGTCAAGAGCAAGATCAAGGAACTGGTGGACAACGAGGATCCCAAGCGCCCCTACTCGGACCAGCGCCTGGCGGAGATGTTGTCCGACCACAACATCGTCATTGCACGGCGCACCGTGACCAAGTACCGCGAGATGCTCCGCATCGGTTCGTCCTCGGAGCGCAAGAAGCATTTCTAAACGCGGACACCGCCGTGTGGCGGGCGCTTCGCGTGTATTGACAATAAAGGGAGGTACTTCGTATGCAGATAACCACGACTTTCAGGCACATGGAACCGAGCGAAGCGCTGAAAAGCTACGCAGAGGAGAAGCTGGACCGGGTTAAGAAATATATAGACGAGCCGATTGTCGTCCAGGTATTTTTGACCGTTGAGAAGATCCGTCACATGGCCGAGGTGACCATCAACGCCAAGGGGATCACCATCAAGGCCGCGGAAGAGACCAACGACATGTACGCCTCCATCGATGCAGTGTCCGACAAGATCGAGCGCCAGTTGCGCCGCTTCAAGGAGCGCATCAAGGCCCACAAGCCGGCTTCCGACGCGCGCGAGCGCCAGGTACAGAAGGCGATCGTGCAGGCCCAGGGGATCGAGGAAGGAACCCAGGCCCCGGTCATCATCAAGACCAAGAGCTTCACCATGAAACCGATGTCCGTCGAGGAAGCGGTGATGCAGATGGAACTTTTGCACAAGGACTTCCTGGTCTACACCGAGTCCTCCACCGAGACCATCAACGTGGTTTACCGCAGGAAAGACGGCAACTACGGCCTGATCTCCCCGGAGAACCCGTAGCGCTCTTTTGAGCTGAACAAAGGACCCGGAGCCCCAGTCCCGGGTTGAAAAATGCGGATGGGAGGCGTCCCCGTGGCGTCTCCCATCGCGATAACGGCCCCTTCTGGGGCTGTTCGCGTGCACGGGGGAAAGGTCGCAGCATTGACAAGCATGAGCCTCAGCATCAAGGACCTGTTGGAAGACAAGGCTTACGGCCTCGACCTGCAGCTTCTGGGCGGTGAAGCGGGCCTCAGTAACCGGCTCTACAGCTCCCGCATCCAAAAGCCGGGCCTGGCCCTCACCGGCTACACGGAACACCTGCATCCGGACCGGGTCCAGGTGCTGGGTAACACCGAGATCTCCTACCTGAGCCAGATACCCGAAGAAGTCGGTTCCCGGCACATCGAGAAGCTGTGCAGCTACCCCATCGCCTGCTTCATCGTCACCAAGGGGCTCGATCCCCCGGAGTTCCTGAAACGCAGCGCCGAGGCTGCCGGTATCCCGCTCCTGGTGACCCACCACCAGTCCTCCACCTTCATCAGCCTGATCACCAAGTTCCTCGAAGAGAGCCTGCTTCCCTCGACCCATATCCACGGCGTGCTGGTCGACGTCCTCGGTGTGGGCGTGCTCCTTCTGGGCAAGAGCGGCATCGGCAAGAGCGAGTGCGCACTCGACCTCGTCATCCGCGGCCATCGCCTGGTGGCGGACGACGTGATCCACATCAAGAAGAAGATGCCGGCGGCGCTGGTGGGACAGGCGGGCGAGACCATCCAGTACCACATGGAGATCCGCGGCCTGGGCATCATCAACATCAAGGACCTGTACGGGGTCTCCTCGATCCGCGAGAAGAAGATCATCGACATGGTCCTCGAACTCATGGAGTGGGACGCGAACCAGGAATACGAGCGGCTGGGGATCGACGAGCCGGTCAAGACCATCCTGGGCGTCGACCTGCCCCACGTGAAGATACCGGTCCGACCGGGCCGGAACCTGACCTCGATCATCGAGGTCGCCGCCAGGAACTTCCTCCTGAAGGGGATGGGGTACCATTCCGCCCGCGAGTTCCACGAGAAGCTCCTGGCCCGCCTGGAGTTCCGCCCCTTGGGCAACGAGGTGGAATAGCATGCGCATCGTCATCATAACCGGCCTCTCCGGCTCGGGAAAATCGACGGCGGTGAAGGCCTTGGAGGACGAAGGCTTCTTTTGCCTGGACAATCTGCCGGTCTCGCTGGTGAGCACCTTCATTGAGCTGGTGGAGCACTCCCGCGAGGACATCAAGGACGTGGCCCTGGTGATGGACATCAGGAGCCGCGACTTCATCAAGGGGTACGACCAGGTATTCCAGGCCATCGCCTCGGCCGGGCACAGCGTCAAGATCTTCTACTTCGACGCCACCGACGAAGTGCTGATCCGGCGCTTTTCCGAGACCCGTCGCCGCCACCCCGCCCTGGAAGGGGCGAGCGTCCCGGAGGGGATCCGCTTCGAGCGCGATCAGCTGGCGGGCCTTCGGCGCATCGCCACCGCCATCATCGACACCTCGGAGATGAACGTGCATCGCCTCAAGGAGGTGGTGATCGGGCTTGTCAAGGGGGGGGAGGGCGCCCTGGAGATGCAGGTGAACCTGCAGTCCTTCGGCTTCCGCTACGGGCTCCCCCTGGAGAGCGACCTGGTCATGGATGTGCGCTTTCTCCCCAACCCTTACTTCGTGCCCGAGTTGCGCCACTTCTCCGGCCTGGAGCCGGGGGTCCGCGAGTACGTCTTGAAGCAGAAGGAGACCGTCGTGTTCCTGGAGCGGTTCCGGGACATGCTGGAGTTCCTGCTGCCGGGGTACCGCAGGGAAGGGAAGTCCTACCTGTCGGTTTCCATCGGCTGCACCGGCGGCAGGCACCGCTCGGTGGCCATCGCAGAAGAGCTGTACCACTACTTCCGTCAGCGGAACGTGAACATAAAAATTTCCCACAGGGATATAGAGAAGGGGCTGGGATGATAGGACTGCTTTTGGTAGCACACGCCGGCGTGGCCAGTGAGCTTTTGACCGCGGCGGAGATGATAGTAGGGAAGCTGGAACTGGCCGAGGCGGTGGGCATTGCTCCCGATGCATCGGCCACCGATGTCATGAACGACATCAAGGAGGCCGTGGCGCGGGTTTCCGGCGACGGTGCCATCATCATGACCGACATGTTCGGCGGCACCCCGTCCAACATGAGCATCTCCTTTCTGCAGGAAGGAAAGGTCGAGGTGCTGACCGGGGTGAACCTCCCGATGCTGATCCGTTTCACCCAGGAGCGCAACCGCTGCAGCGTCTCGGAACTGGCGCTGAAGCTCAAGGAGAGCGCGCAGGAAGGGATCACGGTAGCCGGAGATTTCCTTAAAAAGTAAGCGAAAAGGATGGTTTACCCAGCGGAGCCTTAGCGCAGACTCTGGACAAGTAACATAAGGAGGGTTTATCCACCGAAGCCTTCGGCGTAGGAGGATGAGTGCACATATGATAGAAGGCGAATTCGTAATACCGAACAAGCTGGGGCTGCACGCCAGGGCGAGCGCGCTCCTGGTGAAGACCGCCAGCGGTTTCTCCTCCGAGATCAGGATCGAGCGCGAGGGGGTCGAGGTGAACGGCAAGAGCATCATGGGGATCATGATGCTGGCGGCGGCCAAGGGGAGCACCATTACCTTGAAGGTCGAGGGGACGGACGAGGTCGAGGCCTACGCCGCCATCGGGGAGCTGATCCGGAATGGATTCGGAGAAGAGTGAGTCGAGACAGTTGAAGGGGATCGGCGCCTCCGCCGGCATCGCCATCGGGCAGGTCCGCATCACCGACCGGCGCCGCGTAGCGGTCACCGAGGTGCTGGTGGCCAACGAGGAGATCCCGGGGGAACTGGACCGCTTCACCCGAGCCATCGAGCGCGCCAAGGGGGAGCTCTTCGACCTGCGCGAGCAGCTCTCCAGCACCCACGGTCCCGAGCACCTCTGCGTCATCGACGCCCACTTGATGCTGCTGGACGACACTATGCTGGTCGGGGAGACCACGCAGTACATCGAGCGGCTCGGCATCAACGCCGAGGGCGCTCTGAAGAGGACCCTCGGGCGCTTCAAGGCCTTCTTCGACGGCGTGGACGACGAGTACCTGCGCGAGCGCGGCAACGACGTGGAAACTGTAGTCGAACGCGTGCTGCGGCACATGGTGGGGCAGAAACAGGAGCCCCTGGACAGCATCGAGGGGAAGGTTATCGTGGTGGCCCACGACCTCTCCCCGGCCGACATCCTGCAGATCGACAAGAACAAAGTGATGGGCTTCATCACCGATCTCGGGGGGAAGACCTCCCACTCCTCCATCCTGGCGCGGGCCTTCGAGGTCCCCGCGGTGGTGGGGCTGGAGCGGGCCACCGGGGAAGTCTGTGAAGGGGACACCCTGATCATCGACGGCGCCGCCGGCGTGGTGATCATCAATCCCAGTGCTGAGGAATTCAAGGAGTACCTGCAGAAGAAGCAGCGCTACGAGTACGTGGAGCGGGAGCTGTTGAAGCTGCGCGACCTGCCGGCCCAGACCCTGGATGGGCATCGCATGCGCCTCAAGGGGAACGTGGAGTTCATCGAGGAGGTTGCCTCGGTGCACAAGCACGGCGGCGAGGGGATCGGCCTGTACCGCACCGAGATGCTCTTTTTCAACCGCAGCAAGCTCCCCACCGAGGAAGAGCAGTTCGAGGCTTACGCAGCTCTGGTGAAGAAAATGGCGCCGCAGCCGGTGACCATCAGGACGCTCGACATCGGCGGTGACAAGTGCCTCACCGATCTCGACCTCTCCGACGAGATGAACCCGGCGCTGGGGGTGCGGGCGATTCGCCTGTCGCTGCGTCAGCCCGAGGCCTTCAAGGCGCAGTTGCGGGCGATCCTGAGGGCGAGCGCTTTCGGCGAGGTGAAGCTCTTCTTCCCGATGGTATCCGGAGTGGCCGAGGTGCGGGCCGCCAAGGCCCTCTTGGAGCAGGTGAAAGAGGAACTGCGCGGCAAGCACCCCTTCGACGAGCAGGTGCAGGTCGGCATCATGATTGAGATCCCGTCAGCCGTGGTTATCGCCGATCTGCTGGCAGCGGAGGTCGACTTTTTCAGCGTCGGTACCAATGACCTGATCCAGTACACGCTGGCCATCGACCGCACCAATGAGCACCTCTCCTCGCTGTTCCAGCCGCTGCACCCGGCCGTGCTCCGGTCGCTGAAGACCATCGTCGACGCGGCCCACGCGGCGGGGATCGAGGCGTCCATCTGCGGCGAGATGGCGGGGGACCCCGAGTACCTCCCGATCCTGTTGGGGCTTGGCTACGACGAGTTGTCCATGAATGCAGTCTCTATCCCGCGGGTCAAGAAGATCCTGCGTCGCTGCACCGTGCAGGAGGCGCGCGAGGTGGCCTTGAAGGCGCTCAGCTTTGCCACCGCCGCCGAGGCGGACGCCTACCTGAAGGGGATGATTGCCGCCCGTTTCTCCGAGAGCTTCGACTAGGGCAGGGGTTACCGCGTCAGCGCCTGCAGCGCGAGCTCGACTGCCAGTGCCAGCCGTTTTCCCGCCCTGCGTGAATTCCCCGCCAGCCTGATCAGTTGTGGAATCAACAACGGCCGCTTTGCGATGGTCCACGCCACCCGCCAGGGGGTGAGGTGCAGATCGGCGTCGCAGAACTCCTCGATGGCAAACCCGAGCTCCTCGTCGGCCGCATCGCTCACTCCCCGGATCGCCACCAGCGGTATCCCTGCAGCCTGTGCCTGTTCGAGTACCGCCGCCGTTTCCATCTCGAGCAGCGGCAGCGGCGTGCTCCCGCCGAGCCGGCTCGCCATCTCGGTCTTGTTCCTGATGCCGCAGGCGGTGATGAAGCCACCGCGCCGTACCTGCAGCCCCACCTTGGCGCAGTAGTCCTGCACCAGGGACACCAGGGGGGCGTCGGGTTGCGGGAGTTCGCGCAACGTCCCCTGGTCCAGGTGAAAGACGCGGTCCGCCAGCACCAGCTCGCCGACTTCGAGGCCGGCCAGCACGGCGCCGCCGAAGCCGAAATTGAGGATGGCATCCGGGTTGGCGTGCCTGATCAGCGCCCTGGTCGCCGCCGCGGCCTGCGCCGGCCCCATGCCGGACTCGATGAGGTAGACCAGGCTGCCGTTGACGGGGAAGCGGTACAGGTTGCGCCCGTCGATGTTGCCCCGGGCATATCCTTTTATGCGCGCCAGCACCGGCGCGATCTCCTGGGGCATGGCAGCTACGACACCCAGGCTTTTGTTTTCCTTGGCCATTTTGGTTCTCCCTTTCGACCGGTCACTTTATCAGAGGGGAGCCGCCACCGCAACGCTTTCCCGGACTTGGGGGCGGTTCACCTTGACAAAAAGTGGCCGCCGTCTTATAGTCAGGATTCTTTTTTTAGTGTGACGCTATTAATCTGGAGGGGTGTATGAAGCCGTTGTTTTTGAACCCGCCGACCTTTGAGGATTTTGACGGGGGTGCTGGTGCCCGCTACCAGGCCTCGCGCGAGGTGACCTCTTTCTGGTTCCCCGGCTGGCTCACCTATCCGGCCGGGATGATAGAAGGCTCCCGCGTGGTCGACGCGCCGGTACAGCGCTTGGACCTCGATGCGTGCCTTGATATAGCCAAAGATTACGACATGGTGGTGATGTACACCTCCACCCCGACTCTGGCCATCGACGTGGAAACCGCGCGCCGGGTCAAGGCGCAGAAGCCGGGGACGGTGACGGTACTGACCGGCCCCCACGTGAGCATCCTCCCCGAGGAGAGCCTCCGCTTCGCCGCCGGTGCGGTTGACATCGTCTGCCGCGGCGAATTCGATTATTCCACCAAGGAACTGTGCGAAGGTAAGCCGTGGGAAGAGGTGGACGGCATCAGCTTCATGAAAGACGGCAAGGTGGTGCACACCAAGGACCGCCCCCCCATCGCCGACCTGGACGCGCTTCCCTTCGCCAGCAAGGTTTACCAGCGCGACCTCCCCATCGACGAGTACGTGATTCCGCATTTCCGGCATCCCTACGTCTCCATCTACGCCAGCCGCGGCTGCCCCTCGCGCTGCATCTACTGCCTCTGGCCGCAGACCTTCTCCGGGCGCACGCTCAGAAAGAGAAGTCCGCAGAACGTGTACGAAGAGGTGAAGTGGATCAAGGAGAACCTTCCCTACGTGAAGGACATCTCCTTCGACGACGACACCTTCACCGCCGATAAGCAGCACGCCATCGCCATCGCCAGGCTGATCAAGCCCCTGAACGTCTCCTGGGTGATCAACGCCCGCGCCAACTGCGACTACGAGACCCTGAAGGAACTGCGCGAGGCGGGGATGCACCACGTAGTGGTCGGCTACGAGTCCGGCAACGAGCAAATTCTCAAGAACATCAAGAAGGGGGTCACCAAGGCGCAGGCGATCGAGTTCACCAAGAACTGCAAGAAGCTCGGCATCACCGTGCACGGCGCCTTCGTGCTGGGGCTTCCCGGCGAGACCCGCGAGACCATCAAGGAAACCATCGCTTACGCCATCGACCTCGACCTCACCTCGATCCAGGTGTCCCTGGCTTCCCCGTACCCGGGGACCGAGTTCTACCAGATGGCCAAGGAGAACGGCTGGATCGCCTCCGACAGCTTCCTCGACGAGACCGGTCACCAGAAGTGCGTCATCAACTACCCCGATCTCACCAACCAGGAGATCTTCGATGCGGTGGAGCTGTTCTACAACAAGTTCTACTTCCGCCCCCGCTACATAGCGCGCAGCATCTTTAGCATGCTGGTCGACTCCCAGGTGCGCCGCAAGCTCCTCAAGGAAGGCGCCCAGTACCTGAGCTACATGAGAAAGCGCAAGCAGGCCGCCTGCTAGCCGCATTGCAATGAAAGAAGTCATCTTCAACGCCGACGATTTCGGACTGAGCGCCGGGGCGAACCGCGGCATCATCACGGCCTGGCAGGAGGGGATGCTCACCAGCACCTCGCTCATGGTTGGTGGCGACGCCTTCGAGGAAGCGGCGGCCTTCGCCCGCGCCAACCCCGCTCTGCAGGTGGGGCTGCACCTCACCTTGGTCCAGGGGAGCGCGGTCCTGGCGCAGGGGGGATTGCCCGCCCTGACCGATGCCGGGGGGGAGTTCACTGACGACCCGGTGCAGGCGGGGATGCGCTACTTCTTTCTCAAGGGCCTGAGGAAAAAGCTGCGCCTGGAGATCGACGCGCAACTGGCCAGGTGCCGCGATGCCGGCGTCGAGCTGTCCCACGTCGACGGCCACCTCAACATCCATATGCACCCGGTGGTGTTCGACATCCTCTGCGAGCTGATGCCCGGCTACGGCATCAAGAGCTTTCGCCTCACCAGGGAAAACCTTCCGGCGAACCTCGCGCTGGATAAGACGCGGCTGGTGGGCAAATGTGCCGATGCCTTCATCTTCGCGCGGTTGGCCGATCGCTGCCGCCCTCGGCTTGAGCGACTCGGCATCCGCTACGCGCACGAGGTGAAGGGGCTGTTGAGCTCCGGGCACATGACCGAGGCGTATCTGCTGCGGGCGCTGGACGGTCTGGGGGAAGGACTCACCGAGATCTACTTCCACCCAGGCTGTCATCCCTGCGCTACGCTCACGCGACGCATGCCCGATTACCAGCACGAGGCGGAACTGGCGGCGTTGACCAGCCCCCGCGTAAGGGAGAAACTGGCCGCAGCCGGCATCAGACTGAGAAACTATCGCGGAGAGGAAAAGGCGTATGTTTAAAACCGTAGTGGTCATGCTGGCGGCGGTCACGGCAGGAACCATCGGGGACCTGTTGTTGGCCAGCGGCATGAAGGAGCTGGGAGACATCTCGACCATGAACCTGAAAGGGATCATGCGGGTCGCCGTGCAGGCGCTTACCACCCCTAAGCTGGTGTTCGGCACCGCCATGCTGGCCGTCTTCTTCTTCCTGTGGCTGGCCGTCCTCTCCTGGGAGGATCTCTCCGTGGCCCTGCCGATGCAGGCTCTGAACTACATACTGGTTGCCTTCCTGTCCCAGTACTTCCTGCACGAGGTCGTAAGCCCGCTGCGCTGGGCGGGGACCGTGCTGGTTGCGATCGGCGTCATCATGATCACCAAGAGCAGCGGGGCTTGATAGATTGTTTGAAATGTCTAAGGTTAGGAAATGCCTAAGCTTTTTCCCTTGATAAAAAATATCGCCAGGGGCTAATCTGTGGACATGAAAATTTCAGCCATATTGTCTTTTTTCGCAGTACTCATAATCTCCGCACTCCCTGCCCACGCCATGAGTCCCAACGAGAAGCTGGTCTACGATGTCAGCTGGACCGGGATCAAGGCTGGGACCACCACCCAGGAAGTCAGCACCAAGGGCAACGAACTCCACATCGTCACCATAACCCGATCACTGCCATGGCTGGACACCTTCTTTCGAGTGGAGGACCGTGCCGAATCGGTTGTAGTGCGCGGCAGCGGTGACAGGTTCGGTTCCCCCAGGTTCTTCCGCAACAAGATCAATGAGGGAAAGCACAGGCGCCTTAAGGAGGCGATATTCGACCAGCAGCGGCTCAAGGTAGAGTCGAAGGACCTCCTGGGTAAGACCCAGCGCGTGGACGATATCAGTGCCGTCACCTATGACCCGCTTTCCATCGTCTATTACGTCCGTACCCTTGAACTCGTTCCCGGTCATTCGCTGTTCGTCGACATCTATGATTGCAACAAGCTCTGGAATACCGAGGTGAAGGTTCTTAGGCGTGAGGAGATCGAGACGCCGGTGGGGAGATTTAAGACCATCGTGGTGCAGCCTTTGATGAAAGCCGATGGATTCTTCGCCCGTACCGGCGAGGTCAAGGTCTGGCTTACCGACGACGCTCTCAAAATACCGGTTATGGTTTCGACCAAGGTGAAGATCGGCAAGATCAAGGCCGTGCTGAGCGGCGGCAGTTACTGGCCGCAGGCGGCGGCAAAAACAGATTAAGGTTGAGGTTGAGGAAACCCTGAAACAACAAAAGGCAAAGGCTATTACAGCCTTTGCCTTTGCTTTTTCTCAACCTTAACCTCAACCTGCTTCTACAAGCCTCTAGAACTCCGCGTGCCTCGGCGTCCTGGGGAAGGGGATGACGTCCCTGATGTTCTCCATGCCGGTGAGGTACATGATCAGCCGCTCGAAGCCGAGCCCGAAACCGGCGTGCGGCGTCGAGCCCCAGCGCCTGGTGTCGAGGTACCACGACAGCGACTCCGGTGCGATCCCCGTTTCCATCATGCGCTGTTCCAATAGCTCCAGGCGCTCCTCGCGCTGACTCCCGCCGATGATCTCGCCGACCTTGGGTACCAGGAGGTCCATAGCGGCGACCGTCTTGCCGTCCTCGTTCTGCCTCATGTAGAAGGCCTTGATGTCCTTCGGGTAATTGAGGATGAAGACCGGTCCCCCCACCACCTGCTCGGTCAGGTAGCGCTCGTGCTCGCTTTGCAGGTCAAGCCCCCATTCCACCGGGAACTGGAACGACACCGGCGCCTTTTTGAGCCGCTCAATGGCCTCGCCGTAGTCCATGCGTGCGAAAGACGCCTGGGCCACCGCTTCGATCCGTTGGATCAGCCCCTTGTCGATCTGCGTGTTGAAGAAGTTCATGTCTTCGCCGCAGTGGTCGAGGGCGAAGCGGCACAGTCGCTTGAAGAAGGCCTCGGCGAGGTCGGCGTCATCGGCCAGGTCGGCGAACGCCATCTCCGGTTCGATCATCCAGAACTCCGCGGCGTGGCGCGCGGTGTTCGAGTTCTCCGCCCGGAACGTCGGCCCGAAGGTGTAAATGTCGGAGAAGGCCTGGGCGAACAGTTCCCCCTCCAGCTGGCCGCTCACGGTGAGCCCGGTGGCGGTGGCGAAGAAGTCCTTGGAGAAGTCGATGGCACCGTTCTCCAGCGGCGGGTGGGCGAGGTCGAGCGTGGTGACCCGGAACAGCTCGCCGGCACCCTCGCAGTCGTTGGAGGTGATGATCGGGGTGTGCACGTAGAGGAAGCCGCGTTCCGCGAAGAAGCGGTGTACCTCCTGGGCCAGTGCCGAGCGCACACGGAACACGGCACCGAAGGTGTTACTGCGTACCCTCAAGTGGGCGATGGTGCGCAGGTACTCGAAGGTGTGCCGCTTCTTCTGCATCGGGTATTCTTGGTCGGCACCTCCGACCACGTCGATGTGCTGCGCCTTCAGCTCCAGTGCTTGGCCGGCGGCCGGTGAGTCCTGCAGCAGACCGGTGACCGCAAGCGCGCTGCCGGTGCCGATGCCGGTAATCTCCTCGTAATTCTCCAGATCCGGCTCGACAACCACCTGGATCCCGGAGAGGCACGAGCCGTCGTTCAAGGAGATGAAGGTGACCCCCTTGCTGTTTCGGACCGTGCGTGCCCACCCTTTGACGAGGATGGTGCTGCCGGCTTTACCTGTTTCCAGCGCCTGTTTCACTTTGGTTCTAGCAGTCATGTGAACACCCCAGTGGTGGATTTTAAAGCATCATTTATAACATAGAGGGGTTAGCACGGCAAAAGCATAGTTGACAGCCGGGGTGGCTCTCGTATAACTTCACTGGCCATGATCAAGACCCTGTTGGCCATACTGCTCTTCGTCCTGTTGCTCCTGCCGGCCTCCGGCCAGGCTGCCGCCGTTTTCGGTGGGGTCGGCATCGACGGCGTACCCAGGGCCGACGGTACCATCGTGGTGCGGCAATTGGTTGCCGGTGGACCGGCCCATCTGGCCGGGGTCAAGGCTGGTGACATCATCACCCAAGTCGACGGCACTCCGACCGCCGGCAGCGATTTCAAATTCATCGTGGAGCGGCGCCTGCGCGGACGGGCCGGTACCCCGGTCCTGATCCTGGTGCGGCGTCCCGGCAACCCGAAGACGCTCAGTTTCAAGCTGGTCCGGCGGCAGCTCAAGGTAGCCGGTACCGCCAAAAAAGAAGCAAAGGGGGAGTGAACATGCGCATCCTGCTGACTGCAATCCTGGCCGTATCCCTGCTGGCCCCGGCCGCCGGGGTCGTCGCCGAGCAACTCCCGCAGAGCCCGCTGGGCAGCCACAGCGTGCAGACCAAGTATCCCAAGATAGTGCTGTTTTCCACCTCCTGGTGCCCCCATTGCCGGGCCGCCAAGGAGTACTTCACCAGGAACAACATCCCCTTCATCAACCGGGACGTTGAAATCGACAGTGCGGCCATGGAACTCGTGACGGGGAAGTACAAGAGCCAAGGGGTTCCCGTCATCGTAATCGGGGAGGATGCCAAGGTGCTGAAGGGGTTTGACCAGGCGCGTTTCGAGAAGGCCCTGGACGAGGTCCGGAAGAAAAAATAACGGCCCGGATGGGCCGTCGGTAAGGGGGGAGCATCTTCGATGCTCCCTTTTTTTATGCCTCTAGATTTCCGTAGGCTGGTCCTCGGCCAGCAGGAAGAAGAGGGTCTGCACCAGCTTGGGGTCGAGATTGGAGCCGCTCATCCCCTTCATGGTCCACATCACTTCCTCGCGGTTGAACCCTTTGCGGTAGGGGCGGTCCATGGTCAAGGCATCGCATATATCGGCAGTGGCCACGATCTGCGCCTCTATCGGGATCTTGCTCCCTTCCAGCCCGTAAGGGTACCCCTTGCCGTCGAACCGCTCGTGGTGGTAGAGCACGATGTTCTGCACTGTCTTGGACAGGTTCGCCTTCCTCACCACTTCGCACCCCCACTCGGGATGCTTCATGACGATCTTGAACTCCTCCGGCGTCAGCGCGCGCTCAGCATTGAGGATCGCCTCGGGAACCCCTATCTTGCCGCAGTCGTGCAGCCAGCTTCCGTACCTGATCTCCTGCTGGACATCTTCCGGGACGCCGAGCTTCGCTGCCAGCCTCAGGGCCAGGGTGGCGACCCGGTCGCAGTGCCCCTTGGTGCAGGCATCCTTCAGTTCGATGGTCTGCGCCAGCGAGTGCAGGATAAACTCGTCCTCCCGCTTGATGGCCTGCAGCACCCGGTAGCGGCGGATACCGTCCTTCACGGCCCGCAGCATCTCCGCCTTTTTCCACGGTTTCAGGACGAAGCGGAACACTTCGCCGCTGTTGATGGCGGCCAGCGTCGTGGAAAGGTCGGCGCTCCCGGTCATCATGATCTTCACCGTGTGGGGTGAGACCTCCTTGATACGAGAAAGAAGCTCGATGCCGCGCATTCCTGGCATCTCGTTGTCCGAGACCACCACGGCCACCGACTGGTGCTCAACGATCTGCAGCGCCTCCATAGCTGAAGACGCAGTCAGAATGTTGAGACCCCTGTTCTCGAATAGGTCGCTGGTATAGGCCAGGTAGCTTTTCTCGTCGTCCACGAATAGGACGGTTTCGCGCTGTGGTTCCTTGTTTTGCATGTCCCTCTCCATGGGCTACTCATTAAGTAGCCGCCGTACTCTTATCGGCACAATCCCCGCACAGAATAGTAAAAAATGCTCTTACCGAAAAAGTTAATCGTTTTGCGGTGCTACGGCGCGGCCCTGCTTGACATGGTAGGCATAAGCGGTACCATCCAACGGTGGAACTGTAATTAAAACCGAGGCACCTGCGCTCTTTATTAGCAGCGGACGCCTCAGCTCCGGGTGGGACCGAAGCGAAGGAGGTTGATCATGCTGGTAGCTAAGACCTGGTACACCCCGGCCGAGGCCTGTGAGAAATTCGGCGTCGAGATGGAGCGTCTGCAGGTATGGATTGACGAGGGGGTGATTCGTACCGAAGAAGACAATGGACAGGTGGTACGGGTGAACGGCGACGATTTGGAACTGAAGATCGAGGAACTGACGGGGATCTAGGTGATTTTTGGCACAGGCCCTAAAGCCGGCGGAGAAAGTGACGAAAAGAGAGACTAGAACCAGTGATCGAGGTTCTCATTGTCAATCGTCCATTGTCAATTATCCATTGAGTGAAGGGGGTTGCCTTGAGCAACAGCATAACGTTCGAAGAGATCATGTTCACCATCATGTCCGCCACGCAGGACACCTTCAAGAGCTACATGAATACCGACATCTATGCGGGGAAGGTGGAAAAGAAGATCAACCCGCTGCACAGCGATGTGGTCGGGATCGTGGGGGTCGCGGGAGATCGCGTCGGCTACATCATCTTCGCCACCGAGAAAGGGCCGGCCGAACAGATTGCCAAGGACCTCCTGATGCTGGACGAGGCTGACGACGAGGCGATCAACGACGCAGTCGGCGAGGTGGCCAACAACATCGCGGGTGTCTTCAAGACCAAGTACCATGAACAGTACGGCAGCGTGGCCCTGGGGCTTCCGCTGGTCCTCTCCGGGCGTCTGCGCCCGATGACCGATCCCCCCGAACAGTCCACCATGGACGGGAGCATGAGCGTGCAGTGCAAGGGGGTCACCATCCCCTTCACCACCATGGACGGCAGGCTCCACTTCCGGGTCATGGTGTACATGTAACGGCAGGCAACTAGGGGTTGGGGACTAGGGGCTGGTAAAACCTATTCCTGCTCATGGTCTTATCCCGGCTGCTCCAGTTATCCCATTGAAACGACGAAGCCCCCGCTGCCATACGGCAACGGGGGCTTTTTACATCCAGCGCTTACTATTCCTTAGATACCCAGCTGTTTGAAGAAGTCGTTCCCCTTGTCGTCCACCAGGATGAACGCCGGGAAGTCCTCGACTTCGATCTTCCAGACCGCCTCCATCCCCAGTTCGGGGAAGTCAATGCACTCGACCTTCTTGATGTTCTCCTCGGCGAGGATCGCGGCCGGGCCGCCGATGGAACCGAGGTAGAAGCCACCGTGCTTCTTGCAAGCGTCGGTTACCTGCTGCGAGCGGTTACCCTTGGCGATCATGACCATGGAGCCGCCGTTGGCCTGGAGCAGGTCGACGTAGGAGTCCATGCGGCCGGCGGTAGTGGGGCCGAAGGAGCCGGACGGCTTTCCTTTAGGGGTCTTGGCCGGGCCGGCGTAGTAGATCGGGTGGTTCTTCAGGTACTCCGGAAGCGGCTTACCGGAATCGAGGATCTCCTTGAACTTGGCGTGGGCGATGTCGCGGCCGACCACGATAGTGCCGGAGAGGAGCAGCGGTGTGGAGACCGGGTGCTTGGAGAGCTCGGCCAGGATGTCCTTCATGGGCTGGTTCAGGTTGATCTTGACGCCGTGCTCGTGTTTGCCGCGGAAACGCTCGGGGATGAGGCGACCCGGGTTCTCGTCCATCTGCTCGACCCAGATCCCTTCCTTGTTGATCTTCGCCTTGATGTTGCGGTCAGCAGAGCAGGAAACGCCCATGCCGACCGGGCAGGAGGCACCGTGGCGCGGCAGGCGGATGATCCGCACGTCGTGTGCGAAGTACTTGCCGCCGAACTGGGCGCCGATGCCGGACTCCTGGGCCGCCTTCAAGAGCTCCGCCTCGAGGGCGAGGTCGCGGAAGGCCTGGCCGTGCTCATTGCCGCTGGTCGGCAGCGCATCGAGATACTTGGCGCTGGCAAGCTTGACGGTCTTCAGGCAGGCCTCGGCGCTGGTGCCGCCGATGGCGAACGCCAAGTGGTAGGGGGGGCAGGCTGCGGTGCCCAGGGTCTTCATCTTGGCCACCAGGAACTTGATCAGGCTGTCCGGGTTGAGGAGCGCCTTGGTCTCCTGGTACAGGTAGGTCTTGTTAGCGGAGCCGCCACCCTTGGCCATGAACAGGAACTTGTACTCGGCACCCTTGGTGGCGTACAGGTCGATCTGGGCCGGGAGGTTGGTGCCGGTGTTGGTCTCCTTGTACATGTCGAGGGCCACGGTCTGCGAATAGCGCAGGTTTTCCTCGGTGTAGGTCCTGTAGACCCCCTTGGAAAGGTACTCCTCGTCGTTGGCTCCGGTCCAGACCTGCTGGCCCTTCTTGCCCATGACGATGGCGGTGCCGGTGTCCTGGCAGATGGGGAGCTCGAAGTTGGCAGCAACCTCGGCGTTTCTCAGGAAGGCGAGGGCAACACCCTTGTCGTTCTGGGAGGCTTCCGGATCGGTCAGGATCTTGGCGACCATCTCGTTGTGCTCCGGGCGGAGCAGGAAGGAGAGGTCCTTCATGGCGGCATTGGCCACCACGGTAAGGGCCTCAGGGGCTACCTTGAGCACCTCCTGCCCTTCGAAGTTGGCGACCGAAACGTACTGCTGGGAGTCCGGGATGAGGCGGTACTTGGTGGTGTCCGGCCCGAGCGGGAAAGCTTCCTGGTACTTGAACTCTGGAGTTGCCATCGGTTCTGTTCTCCTTTGCGTGGGATTGATGGTGACTGGTATCCGTAACCGTGCGGACGGCACGGTAAAAAAATGTATACACGATTGGCGGAATATATTGCAAACGACCAATTTTGTCGAGAGCTAAGTTTAGGTGGGGAGTACCTGCAAAGTAATTGGGGGAGGGGGCCTGGGTAGCGCGGGCAGTGCCGACTGGGTAGCGGGCCCCGCCTGAGATGGCGGGGCCCGGCTGGATCAGGACGGAGAGGCGAAGAGCCGCGACACCGGCGCCGGGATGACCCGGTAGGGCGGCAGTGACGGCAGGGCGCGGCTTGTCTTGGGTAGCGAGGCGGAGACGACGGTGGGATCGATCACCAGCCCGGTGCGGACGAAGTAGAACATCTGCCGCTGGCCCAGGAGGAAGCTCTGCGGCGAGGTGACCGGGTCGATGAGGAACCCGTGGGTGACATCGGGCTGGTCGAACTGGAAGTACCCTTCGCGCGGCCCGCTTGCGGCAGCGTCTCCCGCAGCGGGGGCGAGCTTTGGCACCTCGGTGCCGCCGGCAATCGTCAGCATGAATGGGGCGGGGACACGGCCGGAGAGGTAGCTCAACTGGTCGAAGCCGGACGCCACCGCGAGGGCCTCGGGTGTGCCCAGGACACCCCGCCCTCCCAGGGCGTTGCCCAGGTAACGGGTGCTCCAGTTGGGAATGACCAGATCGCCGTTGGTCGGGCGGCCGTTGGCGTCGAAGGCGGTGCTGGTAGCCTCCTGGATCAACACCCTGCCGGATAGCCGTGAGGGAAGCGCGCTCCCGGTACGCAGGTCGGGCAGCGGCGTGGTCATGGTGGCGGGGTCGACCGGGTCGAACACCGACTGGGTGAGTTGGAAAAACTTTTCGTAGCTCGGCGTGCCGGCGGGTATTCCGGCCCGGGTGAGGCCGGCGTTGATGCTGGGGCCGAAATCGACGCTGTCGCGCAACAGGTAGGCGATGCGCGCACCAGGCACGCTCAGGAGCCCCTTCATGTCGGCGTCGAGGGTGGCCTGCGTATAGGGAGGGGGGGCCGCAGCCGCGGAGAGGGTGGTGTTGCCGGCCAGGTAGTAGGTCCCGACGATGGCCCCGAGGCTTACCCCCACATACTTCGGTTTCAGTGCCGGGTTGGGCGCGTTGGCCCCCAGTGAGGCGAACCCCTGTGCGGCGAAGGCGGGGTTGAACGACGGTGTCGCCAGCACCAGTTCGAGCCGGTCCAGGTTGAAGGCGGCCTGTTGGACGTTGGTGCGCGCGGCTAGCGGCGCTCCCAGCGCGATGAAGTCCTCACCCCAGACTGTGCCGGTGAGGTGCCCCGGCAGGGCGAGGGCGCCGTGCAGCGGGAGGTCGATGGCGACTACCGCGTACCCCGCGGCGGTGAGGGTGCTGGCCACGGCGATTGCTTGCTCCTTGCTGCCGTTGATGGCGTGCTGGTAAATGACCAGGGGCCATCCACCTACCGGAGCCGTCCCCGCAGGGGCGAAGTAGACGAAGGGTATCTGCCGGTCGCTGTGGTAGAAACCGGTGAGCCTGCCGGTGCCCGCATCGCGGAAGGGGAGCAGCACGGCGCTCGCGGCGCTGTAACTGCCGAAGACGAGGTTCTGGTTCATGACCGGGTTGCCCCGGGCAACGACGGGGTTCATAGAGATGTCGGCACTGGCGATGTTACCAGTGATCACCGCGCCGACGCTGGCCGGCGCCACCGCCGGGATGCCGGTCCCGGCCAAGGCCGCACTCCAGTAAGCTGACGGCGCCAGCGTGGCAGTAATGGTAGCGACATTCAACCCGGCGCCGAGCCAGTTCTTGCCGGGAAGACCGCCGGGGAGGCCGCTTCCGGCGGCAAAGGCCCGCAGCGCACTCTCCACCGGGACCAGGCTTCCGGTCGGGTCGGCCGGGTCGGTGGCCACGAAACCCGCCGCCGTTGTGTTGAAACGCCCCAGAAGGACGATGTGGCTGCGGCTCGACACGCTGGACGCCGACGGCGCCGCGGTCAGGTCGTTCATGACCTTGGCGTAGCCGGAGAAGAGTACGTTGCCGCTGCCGTCGAGCGTGTTCGCTCTGATCTGCTCGAGCGGCGCGAAGGGCCCCTGCAGGGGAAGCTCCGACTTCAAGGCCGCGAAGTAGACCGAGCTACTCACCGAGCCGCTGCTGCCCGCGTCCTTGACCCGGTCGGTCACCAGGTACAGGTAGCGACTGCCGGGCTGGAGCGGGAAGATCGGGAAGAGCGACAGGTCGCTACGCCCGGGGGTATAGCTGAAGCTGAAATTGGCGGTCACATCGCTGAACGTGAGCGGGTTGTTCTCCGTTGCCGTCGGCGACGCGCTGTCGGCCCCTATCTGAAACACCTTGATGTTGTTGCCGTTCACCGTCGCGGGCTGCAGCGGGCGTGCGAAACGGAGGTAGATGGGGGCGTTGACCCCGGCCACGGCATTGCTGCCGCCGACCTCGTAACGGTTCACGTAGGAGAGGGACTCCTGCGGATTCATGGGGCGGTTGGCGGGCCTGAGCCCCACCGTTCCCGTGCCGGGGTCGGTGTACTGGGTGATGGGGTCCCGGGCCGCGGCCGTCGCCAGCACGTTGGGGAGCGGTACCTCCCCGGTGGTGGGGTCGAAGAGGGCGGTGTTGGGGCTCACCGACTGGCTCATGCCCGAATCCGAGCCGCAGCCGCCCAGGGACAGGAGGAACAGCAGGATACCGAACAGGTGTAACAGGTGCTGGTTCATGGTTTTCCTCCGCAGCCGCTTAGGTGTCAGAACTTGATGTTCAGGTTGGCGGCCAGCAGGTAGGCGTCGCTCTTGAAGACGCCGTTTGCCCCCCGCAGGGTGGTCATGTCCTGGTTGTGCACCGTACGGTCCACGAAGTGTACCCACATATAGGCGAGGTCGACTGTCCCCACGGTATTGCCGATGCCGGCGCCCACCGAGAAACTGTGCCGGTCAGCGTCAGGGAGCAGCGGGTCCACGGTTTCGTTGGGGACCGGCGATTCATCGAAGGAGTAGCCGGCGCGCAGGGCCAGGCGCGGATTCATCTGGTACTGGGCGCCGAACTTGTAGCTCCAGACATCGCGCCAGTTTCTCGGGTCAAGCTGGTTGTTGAAGGCGGCGAACTGAGGGGAGTCGAAGTTGATCTCGAGCTTCTTGAAACTGCTCCAGCCGGTGCGGGTGGCATCGAATTCGAGGGTGACCTTTTCGGTCGGGCGCCACGCCACCGCGACATCCAGCGTGTCCGGAAGGGTGATCTTGGTGGAGGCGCTGCTACTGGCGCGGGCCCTGGTGTAGGGGAAGACGGCCGAGTCGGCCAGGCCGATGGCCCCCATCCCGGTCGGGGTCGTGGCAAGGAAATTGGCATCGCCCTCGATGTCGAGCGTGATCTTGCTCCGGTAGGCTAGGCCAAAGTTCAAGTCGCTACGCGGCTTCCAGAGGAGCCCGAAGTTGTACCCGAGGTCGGTGGCCGTACCGTCCACGCCGAGGGAGCCCACTTCGTAGGCGCCGAATGGGGGCGCTGGCGCGGTAGGGTCGATGACCGGCGAGTAGAGGGATTTCTGTAGCGAGACCTGTGCATAGGTGACGTCGATGCCGGCCGCGACCCCTACATTGAGTTCTTCGAAGCGGTAGGCGATAGTGGGCTGGAAGTTGATGGGCTTGATCGAGGCGATCTGTACCTGGTTCCGGAAGACGCTGGAGTCGTCCCAGGACTTGGACAACGGATAGATCGCGTTGATGCCGAGGCCGAAGGAGAGAGGGAGGCTTTCGAGCGCGTAGGTAGCGTACAGGGTGGGGGCAATGAGAATGTCGCGCCGGGAGCGCTCAGTGACCGTGGTGGCCCCCGTGTCCAGCGGCGGGGTGCCGGACAGGGGGGTGGTGCCCTGGAACTCGGTCTGGGGCACGATAATCCCCAAAGCGCCTAGATTCACCTGGATGCCGGGCAGGAAGGCAATGCCGGCGGGGTTAAAGTACAGGGCGCTCGGGTCGTCGGCTTGGGCGGCGAAGGCGTTCCCCATTGCCATCGCCTTGGATCCCTGCTCGCTGACCTTGAAGCCTGCTCCGTGACAGACACCGCGCAGCCCGGGAAGGGCGCAGAGCATCAGGACCCACCACAGCCACCTTCTCATTGGTCTCCCCCCTGCCGATCCTGCTTCAAACCTCCTGGCGCGAACTCTGCCGAAGGTGGCAAGGTCGCGTCATCCGGAGGATTTTGGCCCGAGGGGAGCAGAGCACCGTGGTAGGCTAGTCTGCGTGTGAACCTCGATGGATCGGTAGTAATTAGCACTCGCTAATGCTACCGTCCGTGAGGTTGAAGTCAAGCAGCGGAGAGTGGGTTCTCAGTGCACGGTCTTTTCCTTCATCATACCTTCCAGCATCCGGCGCAGGGCGTCCTCTTCCACGAAGCAGAACAGGGCGCTGTTACCGAAGGCGACCTCGACTGAGCCCCTTCTCCTTTTCAGGGTGACCTCGACTTCGTGCACGCCATTGCCCAGGAGTCCGTGGTAGACCTGCTGGAAGGACTTGCCGGTGCGCAGTGCTTCCTTGCCCCGCATTTCGAAGTAAACCGCTTGGTCCAGCGCATCGTTGGTTAGGTAGATCATGGTGCACCTCCTGTTTTTCTATAGGAAACCACAGGTGCGCGACAGAGAATGTCGCTGATGCCAGCCGGTGTCGACTCGGCGCGAAGGGAGAGGTGGCGAGGGAAACGTGGCCTGTCGCGATGTGAGTGGGAAAGGCTTGACAAACGCACCGAAAATAACGAATTTGGGCTCTACTTGAGCAAGGGTAGGGGGGGAGGATATGGAGTCTGATCGCGTCAAATGGGACCAGCGTTACAGCGGCCCGGAACATTTCTTTTCTTTCGCCCCTTCGCGGCTGTTGGCCAATTCGTTGGAACGCATCATGTCCCTGGTCCCGGGGCGGCGGAGCCTCGACTTGGCCTGCGGCGAGGGACGCAACTGCATTTACCTGGCGCAGCACGGCTTCGATGCCACGGGCGTGGACATCTCGCCCCGGGGGCTGGAGCGCGCCAGGAAGCGGGCGGCCGAGGTCGGCGTCACCGTTGAGCTCATCGAGGCGGACCTGGAGTGCTGGCGACCGCAAGGGGAGTACCACCTGATCCTCAACTTCAACTTCCTGATGCGGGATCTCATCCCGGCGCTGGTGCAGGCGCTGGCCCCGGGAGGTGTGCTGCTCATGGAGACCATACTGGACGCGCCGGGGATGCCGGGGGAGCACCGCAAGGATTTTCTGCTGCAGCCGGGGGAGCTTGGACGCATCTTCGGCGGGTATCCGGGGCGGGTCCTGCTGCTGGAAGAGGAGGTCGATGCGCCGGAGATGCCGGTGGCGCGGGTGATGTTTCAGAAGCAGGTGTAGGTTGAGGTTGAGAAGAAATCGCCGTTAAAGGCAAATCCCCCCTGCCCCCCCTTCGCAAAAGGGGGGGCGCGAGGGCTCGTGCAGCGCTTCGTGGGTACAGATTGCTGCCTCCTAAGGTAGTGCTGTCAGCTTCGGAAGCCGCTGTCGGCGGGGTGTGGACGGTGCCGGCGGGTAGTGCCACTAGCATGCGAAAGTTGAGCGAGAGACAAAAGAAAAGGCTGCGGTCATGGACCACAGCCTTTTTTTAACCTTAACCTGCTTCTACTTTGTTCCGACGTAGACGGTGGCGATGCCGCCGGTGAGGTCGAAGTGGTGCACGTCCTTGAAACCGACCTGCTCCATCATTCCCTTGAACACCTCGCGCGAGGGGAACTCGAGGACGGAGTCGGGTAGGTATTGGTAGGCGCTGAACCGGGAGAAGGCACCACCGATCTTGGGGAGCACCTTCAGGAAGTAGAAGTGGTAGATGTTCTTGAACACCGGCATGGTCGGCGTGGAGAACTCGAGGATCACGATCTTGCCGCCGTCCTTGAGCACCCGGCGCATCTCGGTCAGCCCCTTGAAGCGGTCGACGACGTTCCTGATGCCAAAGGAGATGGTGGCGGCGTCGAAGCTGCCGTCCTGGTAGGGGATGTCCTCGCAGGGGGCCACCTCCAGCGTGATGCGGCCGGCGTGACGCGACTCCTGCACCTTGACCCGCCCGAGTTCAATCATCTCCGGGGTGAAGTCGATGCCGACGATGTTCACGGAAGCGGGGGTCTGGGTCGCTATCTCGAGGGCCACGTCGCCGGTGCCGGTTGCCACGTCAAGCACAAGCCCGGGGCCGCGCAGGCCGATCTTGCCCACGGCGAAACGGCGCCAGCGGCGATCAATGCCGAGCGACAGCAGCCTGTTCAAAAGATCGTAGCGCGGAGCTATGCTCCCGAACATGGCGCGGATGCGCTCACCCTTTTCCGACAATGCGTACATATTTTCCTACCTTTTTGGCGCCTGAAATGCTATAAATTTTGACCGCTTCCCGTATCGGGGAGCCCTTTTGCAAGGCTTGATTTTTAGCACAAAGCGCCACGGCTTGCCAGCAAAAAGCGGCCCCGCCACGTTTTAACGCCGCCCGCTCCGGCTCCCGCCCGCGCCGTTCCCCAAGGAGGCAACCGTTGTTCCCGCAAATCAGGCCTCAGGATATTGCCGATATCCTGATCATGACCTTCCTGCTCTACCAGCTCTACAGCTGGTTCAAGAACTCCAAGGCGCTCCAGGTGGTGTTAGGCCTCTTGTTCCTGGGCGTGATCTATTTCGTCACCAAGGGCTTGGGGCTCTTCATGACCAGTTGGATCCTGCAGGAACTGGGGACGGTGCTCCTGGTCCTGCTGATCGTGGTGTTCCAGTCCGAGATCCGGCAGGCCCTATACCGCCTGAGCCTGTTGCGCAACCTGTTCGAACACCAGGAGAGCGTGGTGCGCCTCGACCTTCTGGAATTCTCCTCCACTGTCTTCTCACTTGCTTCTCAGCGCATTGGGGCCCTGGTCGTGTTCCAGCGCGAGGAACTCCTGGACGATTTGATCCTGCACGGCGTCCCGATGGACTCGCTGGTCAGCGGCTCCCTGGTCACCAGCATCTTCATGCCCGGCTCCCCGCTGCACGACGGTGCGGTGTTGGTCAAGGACGGCCGCGTGGCTCTTGCTTCCTGCCACCTGCCGCTGTCGGTGAGCGCCGACGTGCCGCAGCACCTGGGCACTCGCCACCGCGCCGCCCTCGGCCTTTCCGAGCGCTCCGACGCAGCGATCGTGGTCGTTTCCGAGGAGCGGGGGGAAGTCTCGGTGTCCGTGCAGGGGGAGCTTGAGGTTGTGGCGTCGCAGGCGCAGTTGCACGAGCGGCTTACCTCGCTGTTGCAGCCGCTGTCCCGCGAGGAACAGCGCGTCGGGATATTGAAGCGGCTCTTCTCCAACTTCTGGCCCAAAGTTGCGATTTTCTGCGTCGTGGTGGTGAGCTGGCTTTTGATCACCTACCGGCAGGGGGAGATCCTCACCGTGACCGCTCCGGTCACCTTCCACAACCTTCCGGACAACCTCACCCTGACCCGCAGTTATCCGGACGAGGTGGACCTGCAACTGAAGTCCTTCTCCAACCTGGTGGCATCCCCGAAGAATCTTGACATCGTGGTGGACCTGGACCTGTCCAAGGCCAAGGAGGGGAACAACAACATCCAGATCAGCAAGGATCTGATCCGGCTTCCGCCCGGTGTGGTGGTAGTGAACCTGGATCGGTCCCTGGTACGGGTAACCGTGGAAAAGAAACAACCGAGGTCTTCGACTCGTAAAGGTAAGTAGCTGAAAATAAAGGGCCTACCTTCCCTTATTGTTTCAGAAAAGGTCATTAGCGTTGACAGGGTGCGTCTTTTGTTATATAAATTGACGCACCCGCTTTTTTTTCTAAAACAATGAAGGAGGACTCATGATAAGAAGCCTGAAGCTCTTTACCCTGTGCATCGTCATGCTCTCCGTACCTTCGCTCGCCTTCGCCGCAAAGACCCATCGCGTAAAAAAGCACGAAACCTTATACACACTCGCCAAAAAATATAACGTCACCGTCGAAGAGCTGAAGGCTGCCAACAACTTGGTCGGCAACAGCGTAAAGCCGCGCGTGCTCCTGGTCATCCCCCCCCGTTCCGTCTCCGAGGGGAAGAGCGCGTCGGCCGCCGACACCAAGGTGTACAAGGTTAAGAAGAGCGAGACCCTTTCCCGTATCGCCAAGAAGACCGGCGTGTCGGTCGCCGAACTGAAGCGACTCAACGGCCTCACCAGCAGCAGGGTGAAGGCGGGAAAGGTGTTGGTACTCAAGGAAAGTGCGCCTGCGGACGAGCCGAAGGTCAAGGTTACCAAGAAGCTGCAGCTGCGTCACCCCGATCTCTTCAATGAGAAGGACTACGAGCAGAGCATCCAGGAACTCGCCTCGCTCGAGCCTGAGCACAATGTCGATCTTTCCAAGAACACGGAACTCAAGGCAGACAGCATCAAGGAACTGAAGAAGTCGGCCTATGGCTTCCTCGGCACCCGCTACCGCTTCGGCGGCAGCTCGCGTTCCGGTATTGATTGCTCCAGCTTTGTCCAGCACGTTTTCAAGGAACTGGAAGTATCCCTGCCGCGCACCGCACGTGAGCAGTTCGAGGTCGGCAACGTTGTGGCGCCGGGCGACCTGCAGAGGGGCGACCTGATCTTCTTCGCCACCTATGCCTCCTACCCTTCCCACGTCGGCATCTACCTCGGCAACAACAAGATGATCCACGCCTCCTCGCGTGACCGCAGGGTCGTGATTTCCTCGCTGAACACCTCCTACTACCGTTCGCGCTTTTTAGGCGCCAAGCGGATAGCCAAGGTCAACCCGGATGTCTTCAAGCTCGACGACCTGATCCTTGGTGTCGAGGAGGACAACTCCGAAAACTCAATGGAAGAGGACGGCCTGACCAGCAACTAGGCTGACTCCCCATCTATCGATAACGAATCCGGCCCTCGGGCCGGATTTTTTTATGGGCTGCGCATGAAGATTCTCCTGGCGTACAAGTGTCATCCCCAAGGGGCCAAAGACCCGTTCACCTCGCTGTTGCCGGTCGGCCTGCTCTCCCTGCACGCGGTGCTCAGACAGGCCGGGCATCGGGTTACCCTGGCCAACCTCTCCCGCTTCTCGTGGGCGCAGGTGCGCGAACTGCTGCAGCGCCTCTCGCCGGAAGTGGTCGGTATCTCCCAGTTCACCCATAACCGTTCCGAATCCATCCGCTTGGCCTCCCTGGTCAAGGAGATTGATCCTGCGTGCTGCGTTGTCCTCGGCGGTCCTCACGCGACTCATTCGTGGCAGGAGCAGTTGGAGCGGCACCGCGAGGTGGACGCTGTGGTGTTGGGGGAAGGGGAGCAGGGGCTGCTGGAGCTGGTCCAGGCGCACACCGACGGGCGGCCGCTATCCCAGGTGCCTGGCGTGGCCTGCCGGGATAGGGGGGCGATAGTGCCGGGAACACCTCGCGCAGCTGTCGCCGACCTGGACCTGCTTCCCCTGCCAGGCGAGGATCCCGGCGACACCATCGGGGTCGACCTGCGCCGCCAACTCGAGTTCGTGATCACCTCGCGCGGCTGCCCGGCCAGCTGTCTGTTCTGCTCGTCGCCGCTGTTCTGGGGGCGGGGCGTTCGTTTTCGCTCCCCGGCCTCGGTGGTCGAGGAGTTGCGCCTGCTGAAGGAGCGTTACGGTCTCATTTACTTCTCTTTCCGTGATGACACGTTTACCGCTAACCGCGCACGGGTGCTGGAGATATGTCGTCTGATCGAGGAACAGCGGCTGCACATCCTGTGGAACTGCCAGTCTCGCGTCAACGCGGTGGACCAGGAGATGCTGGTGGCGATGAAGCGGGCCGGGTGCGAGTGCATCCAGTTCGGCGTCGAGTCCGGTTCACCGGAGATGCTCAAGGCGTTGGGGAAAAAGATCCTGCCTGCTGACGTGGAGCGGGCCGCGACCGCGGTGCGCAAGGCGGGTATCAATCTCTCTGTCTACCTGATCACCGGTATTCCGGGTGAGGGCGACGAGGACCTGCAACAGACCGTGCGCCTCATCGACCGGATCCGGCCGCAGGACGGGCAAGTTTCGCCCTTGGTCTACTATCCCGGCACCGAGCTGCTGCACGGCGCGGTGCGGCGCCATGAAGTGCCGGCCGATCTGTTCGAGGAAAAGGAGGGGGAGGGGTTCCTGGTGCGCCGCGACCCCTTCGTGGAGCGTTCGCGTCAGTCCATGATGAAGGCGCTGCAAAAGGCGGGCAAGAAGGCCCGCTTCACCCGTGCCGATTTCGCAGCGCAGCGGGAGTTGGTGGGGTACAGCTTTGTGACTGAACTGCTGCAGGCGGAAGCACTGGAGCAGGAGGAGGACTGGGAGGGGGCCATCAAGCTGTGCCGCGACATGACGCGGCAGGAGCCGGACAACCCGTGGGGATGGCTGCAAATGGCGGGGGTGCAGGAACGGATCGGCGACTTGGCCGGCGCCACGCGCTCTTACCAAAAGCTGGCGCAGTTGGTTCCCAAGCATCTGCCCGCCTTCCTGGCATTGGGCGAATTGGCACTGGCCCAGGGAGACCGTGCTGCCGCGGCGCGTCACTACCAGAGGGCCCTGGCGCTTGACCCCAATGATGAGGCCGCGCTGGAGGGCATCGCACAGGCCGGCCTCGGACGTGGCAAGCCCGGTGGCAAAGCGGGGGGCAAAGCGAGGCACCCGAAATAAGCCTCCCCGTTTGTGCGATCCCGGTGCCCTGAGGCCCCCCCCTGTGCGAAAGGTGGGATTTGCCTTTGCTCTTAGCTGCCCCCCCAAAATCAAATCCGCTCTGCCTCCCCTTCGCAAAGGGGAGGGCGCTGGTCCGCCTGCTGCGCTTCGTGGACAACACGTAACAGTTGGTGAACTCTCTGATGAACAAACAAAAAAGGCGCCTCCCTTGCGGGGGGCGCCTTTTTTTATCTCTGCTGCGGGGAGTGGCTTACTTGTTGACGGCCAGGCCCGGTGCGAAGATGATCTTGTCGAAGGTGCGCTTCAGAGTCTTGCTCTGGAAGTTGATCATCGGCGGGGAATCCGGGAACTCGATGGTGTCGCCGACTTTAACCGGGGTCTGCATGGAGGCAACCCACAGCTTCTCACCTTTCTCCTCGATCAGCGCGTAGGTGTACCCGCCGGAGTCCATGGTCTCGAGGACTTTACCTTTGTGACCTGCGCCCGGCTTAACTTCCTGCGGCTTCAGGCCAGCGTGGGGATCGGTGCCCGGAGCCACTGCGGGCATCTGGGAGGTGGGGGCTGCAGCCGGTGCCTGGGCGGGGGCCTGCGGAGCTTCTTCTTTCTTTTTGCAGCCGGCAGCTGCCACGGCAACGATTGCCAACATAATAACCAAAGTCTTCTTCACAGTTTCCTCCGTGTTGGATGAATTTAAGAAAGCACAGCAGAGAGAAAATAACATAACCATCGCTGGCTTTACAACAAAAAAAACAATGATATGCGCCCCTCGTAAGGGCTCGACTTCAGCGCCCTATGATGACCTCTCCGGTGTCGGTGATCAGGCGGGCGGGAAGCTCGAACACCCGCTTGAAGATGTTGAAGACCCCTTTGGCCAGCGACTTGACCGGCACCGCGGTCACCTGCGGGTCCTCGATACGCCCTTTCGCCTCGAAGTAGGTGGTGATGAGAGACTTGTCCTTCCCGGTCAGGATCCAGCCGAAGATGGGGATCTTGCTCACCACCTTGTCCACCGTCTGCAACGGCTGCACCCCCACGTTCAGGTCCATCTCGTCCCTGGCGAGATCCATCTTGCCCACCGCCGATATGTTCATGGCATTGCTGTCCACGAACAGGTTCTGGGTCGAGGCGACGCCGTTGTTGAAGGCGATGTCCCCGGTGATCTTGTTGAAGGGCATGCCGCCCGAAACCATGTCGGGAAGCTCACCCTTGAAGAGCTGCGATACGTTCAGGATCGAGAAGATCTTGGAGAGGGTGGAGAACTTCCTGATGCTGCCGCGCTCGATCCTGAGCTTTACATTCCCCTGGATGCTCCGCTTGAAGTCGGCGGCGCTCTCTCCGCGCACGGCCAGGTCGCCCTGCAGTGACATCGCGCCGGTGACCTCCTGCCTCTTCACCCCTAGCGAGTGCAACAGCGCGGCCGCTGACACCTTCTGCGCGGTCACGCTGAGGGTGTGGCGCGCCGGCGTGGTGAGATCGCTGCGCAGCCTGCCGGTTACCTCCCCATCGAAGGAGTTGAACTCGAAGGGAAGCAGCTGCAGCACGCGGTTATCGTAGAACACGGTGGTCTTCAGGTGCTGGAAGGGGAAATCCTTCAGCTTTCCCTCCGTTGCGGTCACGTGAGCGTGCAGTGTGAGCTCCCCGTCCCCACCCGTCCCTCCGAACAGCGGCATTATGTCGTCGGGGTTAAGGTACGGGGAGGTTACCATCAGCTCCGCCTGCGTGTGCTTCTGCTGCAGGTCTTTAACGCTCCCCTTCACCTGAAAGGAGCTCTTGCCGAGCGAGCCGAAAAGTGAGGCGATCTGCAGGTTGTCTTTCTGGTAGCTGATGATCCCCTGTACCCGCTCCACCCGTACCGGCGCGCCGCCGGTCGGGAAGCCGATGTCCGCCGGGTCGACCGATGGGGAGCTGAAATTCAGCTGCCAGCTTGGATTCTGCAGGCCGGTGACCACACCGCGTCCGTAGATGCTGGTGCCGCCCAGTCGAACCTGGAGCTGCGAAGTCTCGAACGTCTCGCCGTTCACCTTCACCGTGCCGTTCACCCCGGTCAACGGTTTGATCTTGTCCCCCGGTTTCAGCGTCACGCCGGAGAGCCCCACGCTGCCGCTCCAGGTGAGGCGGTCCATGTCGGGCCCGTTGGCGCGTAGCAGGAGCTGGACCAGGCCGGTCGGATGGTACTTCTTCACCATGGGGACCAACTGCCCTACCTCGGTGCTCTGGAACTGGTTGGTCTTGATGTCGAAGGTCACCGGGCCGTCGTAGCGGCTGACCGCGGCGGCGGTGAGGGACGCAGGGGGAAGCAGGTAGTGCAGCGAGGTGATGCGGAACTGTTCCTTGTCGAACTCCATGCTGAAGGAGACGCTGTTGGTGCGTCCGGCCGGCTTGGCGACCAGATCCTTGAAACCGTAGGCGGCGGTGGCGAGGTCGCTGTCGCCCGAGAGCTTGTAAAGGGAGGTCCCTCCTTCTCCCTTCAGGTTGAGAACGGAGTTGGTGGTGAAGGAGCTGATCCCTTTTCCTAAAAGCCAGACCACCTCGGGCTGCCTGGGTTGCACCTTGGCGGTGAAAAGGTACTGGCACGGGTGATCGAGCGGGTAGTCGGTGATACGCCCCTCCAGCGTGAGGGGGGATGTGCCGAAGCGTCCCGTCATCCCCTTAAGCAAGAAATCCTTGCTGGCCAGTTCCAGCTGCCCCTTGATGCCGGTGAAGATCGGTATGCCGGAGCCGTAATTCACCACACCATCTTCGACGTGCGCCTTGATGTAAAGGATGTTGTAGTTCTGGCCCCGCTCCATGTGCAGGATCTGGCTTACCCGCCCGTCCAGTCGCCCCTGGTCCAGCCGGTAAACCCCGCCGGTAATTTTCTGTTCGATGAAATGTGCGGTGTCGTCGACGATGATGCCGTAGGGGATGTACTGGCGGTAGTCGCGCAGGTTGAAGCTGTTGCTGCTGGCGGTGGCGGTGATGCGCAGGTCGCCGGAGTGCAGATCCGAAAGCTTCACCTTGCCGCTCACCTTGTACCCGTCCAGATCCACCTTGATGTGGTCGATGTCGAGGTCGCGGTCGGTAAGCTCCAGGGCACAGGAGCCCTTGAAGGATTTCGGTGTGAGCTTGGCGTGGAACACCTGGGGGTAATCGAGGTTCAGCCTGGTGAAGTGAAACTCGGTTTTTGCCTTGAAGGCGTTCAGGTGTCCCTTGATGCTGGAATCGAGCTCTAATTGGCCGGAGAGGCTTTTGAACGGTACGAAGCGGCTGTAGTAGGGCCAGAAATGGCCGACGTCGATGGGGCCGGTCTTCACCTTGCCGTGCACCGCCATCGAGGTCCAGGGAGCCCCGGCTGCCGGGATCCCTGCCACACCGGAGAGGTGGATGGGAACCTTGGTCCGTCCCGAGGCGAGCTGGCCGTTCAGCTTGAAGTCGCAATCCCGGCCGCGGGTGATCCGGCTCAGGAACAGGTCTGTGTCCGAGAGTTCGGTGACCACCGGCTGCTCCGAAAAGGCGTAATCGGTGAAGAGGATCTGGGCCTTCTCGAGCTGAACCCCGTGTATGCCTGGGGCTTCTCCGCCGCTGGGGGTGAGGATGTCGGCGATGTTGAGCACCCCCTGGCGGTCACGCCACAACTTGAGGGTCGGGCGTTCCAGTTCGATTCGGGAGAGCACCAGTTTGCGACGCAACAGGGGGAGGATGGCGATCCGGACCGTGAGCCGGTCGGCGGTGGCGAAGTTGGTTGCCCCGTCCTTCTCCTTGATGGTCACGCCGGTGAAGGTAAAGGCGGGGGTGAGCCGCATGGTAAAGGAGCCGGCCTGGTACTGCAGGTCGCGCTTGAGCGAACTTTTCACCTGGGCCAGGATGTCGGCCTTGTAGGTGTCGAGGTCGATCAGGCGAGGGATGAGGCTGGCCCCAAGGACCACCACAGTCAATATCGTCGCCAAAAGCGGCAACAGCCAGGCACGTATTCTTTTCAGCTGCATAACTCTATCCCGTCAAGGAGCCTGCTCGTCGCGGTGCGCGTTCCGGCAGGCTACTGCATGTTGTTCTAGATGCCCGAGTCTCAACCTTAACCTTGACTCGACCTTACCCTGGATTTCAGGCGTCGGCGGGGAGCTCGATGATGAAGCGGCTCCCCTTGGGGAAGTTCTCCTTGGCGCGGATGAAGCCGTGGTGGTCGGAGATGATGGTATTGACGATGGCGAGGCCAAGGCCGGTGCCGCTCTTCTTTCTGGAGAAGTACGGCTCGAAGAGCCGGGGGCGGTCTTCGGCCGCGATGCCGTGGCCGGTGTCGGATACGGTGAAGGTGGCCATCTTCAGTGTGCTGTCGTAGCAAGTGGCCAGTTCGATCTCGCCCTCGCCCTCGATGGCGGCTACGGCGTTGTCCAGGAGGTTGATCACCACCCGCTTGATCTGGTCGCGGTCCAGCATTATGGCCGGCATCTGCTCGTCGGCGTTCAGCGTGAAGCGGATATGGCGGTGTGCCTCCACGTAGAGGGTGAGCGCCTCCTTGAGGATGTCGTTCAGGTCGTTGGGCTTCGGGACCGAGGCCGGCATGCGGGCGAAGTTGGAGAACTCGTTCACCAGCCCCTTCAATTCGTCCACCGACTTGATGATCATGTTGGTGCACTGGTCGAACACCTCTTCCTCCCCCTCGAAACGGGACAGGTAGCGCTTTCTCAGTCGTTGCGCCGAGAGCTGGATCGGGGTGAGCGGGTTCTTGATTTCGTGCGCGATCCTGCGTGCCACCTCGCGCCAGGCCGCCATCCGCTGCGCCTTGATCAGCGAGGTGAGGTCGTCCAGCACCACCACCATCCCCATGAAAGCGTCGTTCTCGTCCTTCAGGACGGTCAGGTTGGTGAGCAGGGTCAGCTCGCCGTCGCGCATCGGGATGGTCACCTGGCGCACGATGGCGTCGTGCTTGTCGAGCACCATGTCGCGCAAAAGCCCCTTGACGATATCCAGGTGCTCGGCCTGCAGCACCTCGCGGAAGTTCTTGCCGGTCACCTTGTCGCTGTTGATGAGCAGGAGCTTCTCCGCCGACTTGTTCACGGTGGTGAGCAGGCCCCCCTTGTCCACCGAGATGATGCCGGCAGTGACGTTGGCCAGCACCGCCTCCATGTAGCGGCGCCGCTGCTCCAGCTCCATGTTGCTCTTCTGCAGCTCCTCGTTGGTGTGCTGCAGGGCGAGCTGGTTCTCGCGCAGGTCCTCGGTCATCCGGTTGAACGAGGCGATCAGCATGCCGATCTCGTCGCCGCCCCCCTCGCCCAGGTGCACGTCCAGGTTCCCCTCGGCCACCTGGCGGGTCGCCTCGGCAAGCTCCTGGATCGGGATGGTGAGGCTTCGGGCCAGGTAGACCCCGAACCAGACCGCGAGGAAGACGATCACCATGGTGATCAGGAACAGGGTCAGGATGTAGCCAGTGGCGATCGGGTGCTTCATGATCTTCAACTGGCGGAACTCGTGGTACGACGCGGAGATCTCCCGCATCTTCGAGACCAGGGAGTAGGGGACGTAGTAGTTGACCACGATGACCCCGACCACGTCCTTGTCATTGAAGTTGCTCCGGATGGGGACGATGCCGCGGATCAGGTCGGCCTTGCCGATGGCGTTGACCCGGGTCAGTTTCTGGCCGGCGAGTCCAACGTTGATGTCCTCGGAGGACGGGTTGGTGAACTCGCCAAGGGGGAGCTTGGGGTTGCCGGCGCGGAACAGCTCTTCGCGCTGCGCGGAAAAGACCTCGACCACGCCGAGGTTGTACTCCTTCTGCTTCTGGCGCACCAGGGCCTTCAACTGGGGCAGGTTCTCCTCGTTGAGGAGCTTCCTCTCCTTGATGGCGTCGCTGATCTGCTCGCCGTAGTAGAGCGAGTTGGCGGCGGAGGTCTTGTAATAGACCTGCGCCACCTCCATCGACTCGTTCAGGGAGGTCTCTACCTGCTTATTGAACCAGTTCTGGATGCTGTTGGTGATGAAGCCTGCGGAGACGAAGAACAGCAGCATGGTCGGCACCAGCGACAGGGTGACGAAGGCGAGAACCAGCTTGGTGCGCAGCTTGGCGCCGGGAGTGTTCTTGCGTCGCTCAAGGGAGAGCTTGGTGATGTTCCTGAACACCAGGTAGACCAGGAGGATGATGAGCAGGATGATGACGTTGATGATGGCGAAGATGACGATGTTGCTCCCCATCGGCACCTCGGAGGAGAGGCGCGACAGGTGGATCTCGAGGTAGGTGAGGAGCACGATCATGAGCAGCGACACGCAGACGATGATCGCCTCGCGCTTGCGCTTCCTGATCTCTCCGGCGGGTAGTTCGCTACCCTGGATGTGCGGGGGGAGCCCCCCTTTATGATCGGACGTCGGCATCAGGCCACTCTATACGAACGGGTGAGGAGTTTCAAGCACTTCCATGCTGTGCGGGGACGAAAAAAAGCAGTCCCGCGAAGGGGACTGCTTTGGATTTTCCTTAACCTCAACCTTGACCTTAACCTGCTTGTTACGCCTCCAGCCAGGCCAGTTCCGGCAGGGCGAGGTTGAAGGGGGCGTTGAAGGCCTGCGGAGTGAACTCGATCAGGGTGTAGCAGTCCGGGCGCTTGAGCAGTTCCATGACCAGCTTGTGGTTCAGGTCGTGGCCGGACTTGGTGGCCTTGACGTGACCGATGAGCCTGTGACCGGCGAGGGAGAAGTCGCCCACCGAATCGAGGATCTTGTGGCGCACGAACTCGTCCTGGAACCTGAGCCCCTCGGGGTTCAGAACGCCCTGATCGCCGATGACCACTGCGTTCTCCAGGGAGCCGCCCAGGGCCAGGCCGTGTGCCTTCATCATTTCCACTTCGGCAAGGAAGCAGAAGGTACGGGCGGCGGCGAACTCGTCGGTGAAGCTGGTCTGGCTGAACTCCAGCGACCGGTGCTGCTTCATGACGGCCGGGTGGGCGAACTGCATATCGAAGGAGATCTTGTAGTGGCGCGACGGGATGATGGAAGCCTTCTTGTCGCCCTCGGTCACGCTGACCGGTTTCTTGATCACCAGGTACTTGCGGGGCTTCTTGGACTCCTTGATGCCGGCCTTGACGATGGCGGACACGAAGGGGGCGGCGCTGCCGTCCATGATCGGCACTTCCGGGCCGTTGATGTCCACGTGCGCGTTGTCGATGCCGCAGCCGTACAGGGCCGCCATGAGATGCTCTATGGTGGAGACGCTTGCTTCGCCGCGGCCGATGGTGGTGGAGAGCCTGGTGTTGACCACGTTCTGTGCGTGCGCTTCGATGGAGACAGCCGGGGTGAGGTCAACCCTGTGGAAGACGACGCCGGTGCCGGGCTCAGCCGGACGCAGCGTGATGGTGATCGTCTTGCCGGTGTGCAGGCCGATGCCGCTGAAGGTTACCTTGTTGCCCAAAGTCTGCTGGAATATCATCTGCTTGCTCCTGATAGTCAGTATGCTTACTATCAAGCAAATAGTACGCCAATAGCGGCTGCATACCTCTCATTGGAAAAAAGCGTGCTGCTTCGAGGGTGTAGGCAGGATCGTCTCGGGGAGAGGGGCGGGGCGGGGGTGTGGTAATTTTGCCGCTGTGGTGCCAGCGCAACGAGGGGTGTGTCTTTTTTGCTACAGTCTCCCGGAGCGGAGGATGGCCACCATCCACCAGACCCCGACGATGCCGGCGCAGCTGTAGCCGAAGAAAGCGAAGGCGGGAAAGCCGAACAGCATGGGGCCGCGGTTGCCCTGCATGGCGATGGAGGAACCGATCAGGAGGGCGGCGATGATCAGGGAGAGGCAGAGTCGGTTGGCGGAGCGGTCAAGTTCCTTGGAGAAGCGGTCCAGGCCGCGGTGCTCCAGGTCGATGCGGAACTTGTTGCGGTTGATCTTGTTCAGGATTTCCCTGATGTCGCGCGGCAGGTTGCGCGCCAGGGTAAGGTACCCCTCGACCCCCTGCTCCATCTCGTGGAACAGGCGTCCCGGGGAGCGCTGCTGGCGGAACTCGCGCTCCAGGAAGGGGCGCAGGTGTCCCACCATGTCGAAGTCGGGGTCGAGCTTTCTTCCCATCCCCTCCACCACCACCAGTACCTTCACCAGCATGGTCAGGTCGGGGTGCACCTTGATGCGGTGCGTGGAGATGAGGTCGATGAACTCGAGGAGCATGCGCCCCACCTCGATCTCCTTGAGCGGGATTTCGAAGTAGCTGTCCATGAACTCGGCGAGCGCCTTCTTCAGGGCCTGCATGTTCACCGTCTCGCTGGCGTCGCCCGCCTCCACTATGACATAGGCCAGCCCCTCCACGTCGCGGTTGATCACCGCCACCAGGACGTCGGTCAGGTAGCGTTTCACCGCCGGGTCGAGCCTGCCAACCATGCCGAAATCGAGCAGGCAGATGACGTTGTCCTTGAAGATCAGCACGTTGCCGGGGTGGGGGTCGCCGTGGAAGAAACCGTGCTCCAGCACCATCTTCAAAAAGGCGCGGGCCCCGCGCCGGGCGATCTCGCGACGGTCCAGCCCGGCCTCCTCGATGGCGCAGATATCGCTGACCTTGATCCCCTCAACGTACTCGGTGGTAAGCACCCCCTTCGCGGTCGCCTCCCAGTACACCTTGGGGAAATAAAGGTTGGGATCCCCCTTGAAGTTGTCGCGGATCTTTTCGATGGCGTGGCCTTCGCGGGTCAGGTCCATCTCGCGCCTGATAGTGTAGGAGAACTCCCGCACCACCCCGACCGGGTCGTAAATGTCGCTGCGGGCCATGTGGCGCTCCAGTAGGAGCGCCACCCCCATCAGGATGTCGATGTCGGTTTCGACCGCTTCTACCACGCCGGGGCGGCGTACCTTGACCACCACGTCCTCGCCGGTGATGAGCCGGGCACGGTGCACCTGGGCGATCGATGCGCCCGCGATGGCCTCATGCTCCACGTACAGGAAGCGGTGTTCGAGAGGGACCCCCAGCTCGTGCTCGATCTGCACCTTGATCTCCTCGAACGGGAGGCAGGGAATCTTGTCCTGCAGGTGGGCCAGTTCCTGGACAAACGAGGCGGGAATGATGTCGGCGCGGGTCGAGAGGAGCTGCCCCAGCTTGATGAAGGTGGTGCCCAACTCCTCCAGGGCCAGACGCAGGCGCTCCGGCGGCGTCAGGTGCTCCGCCTTGGCGCTCCTGGGCCTGAACACCCGGCGCGAGAAGTCGACCACCTGCCCGAAGTTGAGGTACTCCAGCAGGTGCCCGAGCCCGTACCCTCCCAGCACCGTGATGATCTGGCGGTAGCGCCGGATGCTCCTGACGTTGCGGTTTATGTTTACTATCCTAAGCACTCATCCTCCGGCTGGGAGGTGACGCTTTCGGCGGCCAGCGCCTCCAGTGCCCTCACGCGCCGTTCCAGCTTCTCGTAGTCATCGCGCGACACCAAGCCCATCCGGTCCAGGGCTTTCTTTACCTCGGCCTCGGCCACTTCGGCGGTCTTTTGCTGCCCGGTGCGCGCCATCTCCTGGATGCGGTCCAGGAAGGCACGTCCCTCCTCCTCGCTGATCTTGTAGCGGGACTTCATCTCCTGGATCAGCTCCTCACCTTTTTTCTGGGTAAGCGCCGCCGCACCGAGTGCCGTGAGCACAGCCTTCTCGAACAGTTCGAACATGGTATCCCTCCTCCTCCAAACGGTAGTGGCACGCCTCCATTATAGGCGCTATTTAATGATACTGGCGAGGCGTCCATTGTCAAACTTGCACCTCCTTGACATCACTATGTTTCTCACCGATAATCGCATACTTCTTCCCATTAAAAGGTTACACCATGCAGAAAAAGAAGATGGTAACCATCAAGAACGTGGCCCAGATCCTCCTGCAGCGGGGACTGATCGACCAGAAGCAGTTCGACGAGCTGCTGGACAAGGGGGAGGCGCATGCCCACCGGCTGGCGGGCGCGCAGCAGGCGGGGTATTCCCGGCGGCTGCAGCAGACGCCGGAAAAGCCGTCCCCCGCCGAGATCATCGCCTCGATGAACCTCGAAGTCACCGGTTCCGGCGGCAAACTCCTCACTGAAGACGCCATCACCGAGGTGCTCGCCGCCGCAGTGGGGCTGCCCTACCTGAAAATCAACCCGATGAAGCTCGACCTTGATCTGGTAACCGCCCACATCTCCCGGCCGTTCGCGCTGAGGCACCTGATCGTTCCGGTGGCTTATGAAGACGGGGTGGTCACCCTGGCGGTCGCCGATCCCTTCAATGACGAGGTGATCGAGGAACTGAGGGCCGTGAAGAGGATGGAGTTTCGCCGGGTGCTTGCCTCGCGCAACGACATCCTCAAGATCTTGAGGGAGTTCTTCGGCTTCCGCGCCTCGGTTCAGGCGGCTGAGAGCGAGATGGCCACCGCGGTGGACCTGGGCAACCTCGAGCAGTTCGTGCGCCTGAAAAGCGGGCACGAGATCGAGGGGACCGACCGCAACATCATTTCAGCCGTCGACTTCCTGCTGCAGTACGCCTTCGACCAGCGCGCCAGCGACATCCACATCGAGCCCAAGCGGGAAAAATCGCTGGTGCGACTGCGGGTGGACGGGGTGCTGCACAACGTGCACGTGGTTCCCAAGCAGCTGCATCCACCCATCGTTTCCCGCATCAAGATGCTGTCCCGCATGGACCTCGCCGAGAAGCGGCGCCCCCAGGACGGTAGGATCAAGACCAGCCACGACGGGCGCGAGGTCGAACTGCGCGTTTCCACCCTGCCGGTCGCCTTCGGGGAGAAGGTAGTGATCAGGATCTTCGACCCCGACGTCCTGATGCAGGAGCTTGACACGATCGGCTTCTATCCGCGCGAGTACCAGCTCTACAGTTCCTTCCTGCGCCGACCCAATGGGATCATCCTGGTCACCGGCCCCACCGGCAGCGGCAAGACCACCACACTCTACTCATCGCTCAGGACCCTTTCCTCGCCGGAGGTGAACATCGTCACCGTCGAGGATCCCATCGAGATGGTGATGGAAGAGTTCAACCAGGTGGGGGTGCAAAGCGGCATCGGGGTCACCTTCGACAAGGTGCTCAGGAACGTGCTGCGGCAGGATCCGGACATCATCATGGTGGGCGAGATCCGGGACAAGGAGACTGCCGAGAACGCGGTGCAGGCCGCGCTCACCGGGCACCTGGTGCTTTCCACGCTGCACACCAACGACGCCCCCTCGTCCGTGACCCGGTTGCTCGACCTCGGCGTCCCTTCTTTTCTCATTTCCTCGACGGTGATCGGCATTATCGCCCAGAGGCTGTTGCGCAGGATCTGCCCCAACTGCAAGCGAGAGAGCCAGCTGAGTGCTGAGGAGTTGGAGTACCTGGGGCTGAAGCGGCCGGCCCGGGTATGGGCCGGGGAGGGGTGTGCCGAATGTCGTGGCACCGGCTACAAGGGGAGAACCGGTATCTTCGAGGTGCTGGATGTGACCGAGACCATCAAGGCCGTGATCGGAGAGCGGGTCGACCTGGCCGAGCTGCAGGCCGCGGCCCGTAATGATGGCTTGGTGACCCTGCGAGAGCAGGCCGTGCGCAAGATGCTGGAAGGGATAACCACCTACGAGGAAGTTATCGCGGTGACGGGCTGACCGACCCGGACCTGTCGGAGGGCCGCGCGAAGGAGGAACCATGGAGAACTGTGCAACCGACTCTCGCACCGAAACCGCCATCTTTGCCGGGGGGTGCTTCTGGTGCATGGAGCCGGTATTCGACAAGATGCCCGGGGTGCTCTCAGTGCTCCCCGGCTATACCGGCGGCACCACGCCCAACCCCAGCTACCGGGAGGTCTGCGAAGGGGAGACCGGCCACGTAGAGGCAGTAGAAATCGTCTTCGACCCGGCGCAGGTGAGCTACCGCGAACTGTTGCAGGTGTTCTGGCGCAACATCGACCCCACCACCAAGAACCGCCAGTTTTGCGACTACGGCAGCCAGTACCAGACCGCGGTCTTCTACCTAAACGAGCAACAGAAAAGGGAAGCGGAAGAGAGCAGGGAGGAGGCGCAGCGCGAGAACCGCCTCGGCGCCGCCGTGGTCACCGAGATCAGGCCGGCCGCGGAGTTCTACCCGGCTGAGGAGTACCACCGCCAGTACTACAAGAAGGAGCCCTACCACTACCAGCGCTACCACGACGGCTGCGGCCGGAACTGGAGATTGAAGGAACTGTGGGGACGGGAAACGGAGTAGGCGCGGGCGCCGGTCACGGCTTGGACAACACACGCTCCATGGCCTGCTGCAGCTCATCGCAGCGGTAAGGCTTGACCACGGCGGCGCAAAAGCCGTAGTCGGCATGTTCCGCCATGACCGGATCGTTGGAGTAGCCGCTCGACACGATGAGCCGCGCGCCCGGGTCCAGCGCCAGGATCTGCTGCGCCGCCTCTTTGCCCCCCATACCGGCCGGAATGGTTAAGTCCATGATGGCTACCGCGAAAGGTTTCCCCTCCCCGGCGGCCTCCCGGTACAGCCTCACTGCCTCTTCACCGTCGGCGCACGTCACCACCTGGTACCCCAGGTACTGCAGCATGTCCCGCGTCAACGTCCTGATCGCCTCTTCATCGTCCATCACCAGCACCGTACCTTCACCCGGTTTTCCAGAACGCTCCGGTTGCGGCGGCACCTCGTCCGGCACCGCTTCACCGGCGGAGGGAAGGTAGAAGGTGAGGGTGGTCCCTGCGCCGGGGGCGGACGCAACCTCGACCCTGCCGCCATGTTTGATGACGATGGAATGTACGGAGGCGAGGCCGAGTCCGCTCCCTCCGGGTTTGGTGCTGTAGTAGGGGTCGAAGATGAGCTTCTGGTCCTCGTAGCCGATGCCGCACCCCTGGTCGGTGAAGGATACCTTGACGTAATCGCCGGAAGGAAGCCCCTGGTCGTTGTTGGCCTGCAGCCGTGCGTTCTGCGCAGCAACGGTCAGCACCCCTCCGCCTGGCATCGCCTGGCAGGCGTTGATGATGACGTTGCTGAACGCCTGGTTCATCTGCCCCTCGTCCGCTTCGATGGCGTGCAGCCCTTCCTGGAGTTCCAGCCGGGTCTGTACCTTGGTGCCGTGCAGGGACAGGGCGAGGGATTCCTCGATGAGCCTCCCCAGCGGGACCACCTTCTTGATGGGCTGTCCCCCCTTGGAGAAGGTCAGCAGCTGGTGCGCCAGTTCGGCCGCGCGCTGCGACGCCTTCCCGGCGTTCTTTACCGCACCCTGTGCCGGGTGTTCCGGGTCGAGCAGTAGCTCGGCAAAGGAGAGATTTCCGAGGATGCCGGTGAGGATGTTATTGAAATCGTGGGCGATGCCGCCGGCGAGAACACCCAGGGATTCCAGTTTCTGGGCCTTCAGCAGCTCCTTTTGCATCGCCTCCCATTTGGTGATGTCGGTCAGGGTGAACAGGATGCGGTGGTGAACCAGACGGGTGTTGAGGATGATGTGCTTTGACGATCCGTCGGCGCACGAGATCTTCGCCTCCTGCGGGGTGACCGGCACGTCGCTCTCGAGGGTTTTCGCGATCTCTTCGCGCCAGGCGGCCAGGACCTGGTCGCGGTAGGCACGGTCGGGGAGGGCGCGCTCCATCAGCTGTTCCAGGGTAGGGTGGTCGTCGGAAACGTAGCCCAGCCAGTCGCTGACGTAGCTGTTGAGGTACTGGATTCTGCCGCTTTCGTCGGCCCATCCCACCCCCGCCGGCATCTCCTCCATGAGAACCTTGAGGATCTCTTCGTTTTGCTGCAGGGCCTCCTCGATCTGGTGGCGCGCCGTGATGTCGCGTACTAGGACGATGATCCGGTCGCTGCCGCCGATGTCGGCACGGCGCAGGCTCACCTCGGACCAGAACAGGGAGCCGTCCTTTTTCCTGCTGCGCCACCGCACCGTCATGGGCGGGCCCGTCGCCGCCTGGCGCAACAGCTGTAGCGCGTCTTCCTCCGCGTAAGGAGGCTCCCCCAGGCTCAACTCCGACACGGTCAGGCCCAGGGCCTCTTCCGGTCTGTAGCCGAACATCTCGCACATGGTGCGGTTTACGTCCACCAGTTCGCCGGTGGCGGCATCGTGGATAAAGAGGGCGTCGTTGACGTTGTGGTAGATGGCCTGGAAGCGTGCCTCGCTCTCCTCGAGCCTGTCCACCGACTCCGCGAGCCGCCGGACGAAGCGGGAGATCAGCTGGTAGAGCAGCGCCGAGGTGACCATGATGAACATGAGCCCCTTGTAGACCTCGATCTGCTCGGCGATGTGACGGTCGGAAACCAGCCAGATCAGGGCGTAGCCGGAAAGGTAGATCCAGGCGCTGCCAAACAGGGCGTAGACCCCGACGATCTTGTTGATCTCGCGCCTTTGGTTGCGCTTCGATACTGCCCGCATGCGTGCTCCCGCCTTTTGGGGCGACTGGCTGCGGTGGCCGGGGTGTCTGTTGCCGTTGCGAAGTTCATGGGCGGCGCAGCCGCCCGCCTTACTTGGCTTCCGCCATCGATACCACGACGATCCCCGATTCGGTGACCCGGTACCCCTTGGCCCGGTCTTCATCGTGGTCGTAGCCGATCTCGGTGCCGTCCGGGATGACGACGTTCTTGTCGATAATGGTGCGCTTGATCTTCACGTGGCGCCCGACGGTGACGTTTTCGAAGAGGATGGAATCGTCAATCTCGCTGTAGCTGTTCACCTTGCAGCGCGGGCCCAGGATGGTGCGGCGCACCGTGGCCCCGCTGGTGATGCACCCGGCGCAGACGTAGGAGTCGATGTTCATGCCGCGGCGCCCTTCCTCGTCGAAGACAGTCTTCGCCGGGGGGAGGTTGCCCTGGTTGGTCAGGATGGGCCACTTGTAGTTGTAGAGGTTCAGCTGCGGTGAGACGTGGATCAGGTCCATGTTTGCCTCGTAGTAGCTCTCGATGGTCCCCACGTCCTTCCAGTAACCTTTCTCCTCCGCCTTCATGCCGGGGATGATGTTGTCGTTGAAGTTGTAGGCGAACACCTTGTCCTTCTTCTCCAGCATCATCGGGATGACGTGCTTGCCGAAGTCGAGGTCCTCGTACATCTTCTTCCCTTCCTGTAGCACCTCGATCAGTTTCTTGGTGGAGAAGATGTAGTTCCCCATGGAGGCAAAGCAGGTGTCCCGGCCCGGGATGCTTTCCGGGTCTTTTGGTTTTTCAGTGAAGGCGGTGATCTTGTAGTCTTCGTCGACCGAGAAGACTCCGAAGCGGCTCGCCTCCTGGACCGGTACCTCCAGGGCCGCGACGGTCAGGTCGGCGCGGTTTCTGCGGTGGTAGTCGATCATCTGGCTCACGTCCATCTTGTAGATGTGGTCGCCGCCGAAGATGGCGACGTAGTCCGCGTCCGATGACTCCACAAAGCGCAGGTACTGCAGGATGGCGTCCGCTGTCCCCTTGAACCAATCCTCGTTCTCGGAGCTGGTCTCCGGCGAGATGGCCACGAAGAACTCGCCCAGACCGGTCCATTTGCCCCACGACTCCCTGATGTGCTTGTTGAGGGAGTAGGCGCGGTACTGGGTCAGAATGTAGACCTTCTTGATCCCGGAGTTGAACAGGTTGCTCAAAACGAAGTCGATGATCTTGTACTTGCCGCCGAACATGACGCTCGGCTTGGCCCTTCGGATGGTGAGGGGGCTGAGGCGCTCTCCCTTGCCACCGGCAAGCACCATGGCGATGGTGTTTCCAACATTACTCAAGGCATACATATAGTCTTAATCCTCCGGGAATACGGTCGGGGGCGTCCCCGGCCGGGATCAGGGCTTGCCGTGCTTGGGTGCCTCTCCAGCCTTGAATACTACTTCGAGGTTCATAACCTCTCCGTTTCGCTCCAACTTCAGCGTGGACTTGTCCCCCTCGTGCTTCTGTTTCACGCCGTAGATCAGGTCGAGGCTGTCCTTCAGTGGCTCGTTGTCCAGGGCCAGCAGCAGGTCACCATTCTGTACACCGGCGCGGGCGGCGTTGGAGTTGGGGACCACGGTGTTCACCACCAGGCCACGTCCCTTGACATCCGGCTCGAACATGACGCCGAGTAGCACGGCAGGCTTGGGGAGCCCCTCGTAGGCGTAGTACACCAGGAAGTCGAAGGAGAGGTTGGGGAAGTTAGGCACTTCCACGTCCATGGTCTCCGGTTTCTCGGCGCGCTGTACCGCAACCTCGAGGCCGCCGATGGTGGCGTAGGAGGTGGGGAGGCGGCGGAAGACACGGCGCGGGATGCCGAAGCCGTGACTGATGTGGTTACCACCGGCGACCACCAGCAGGTGGCGCTCCTTCCCCTCGGGGCTGGTCAGGTAACGCACGGCGGATTCCGCCATGGTCTCGTCCCACAGCGTCTGGACCTGGATGAAACCGTCGACGGCAATCTTGCCGTGGCTGTTGTGCCCGGAGAAGATGCTTTCGGTCTGGGCGCGCTGGTAGGGGTCGGTAAGGTCCATCTCCGGCAGCTGCGCCTTCTGCTCCGGTGTGAGTTCCTCCAGGGGCTTGCTGCCTACCGCCTGCACCAGGTCTTTCTCGGCATTGAGCGCGATGACGGGGATCCGCTTTTCCTTGGCGTAGAGGAGCAGGTCGCGGTAATAGGCGAAATCCATCTTCCAGTTGTCGTACCAGCGCGAAGCCTTGAGGAAAGCCTTTTCGTCCAGTTCGCCCGCCACCCAGCGGTCCAGGACCGGCTGCTGCGACTTCACGAACATTTCCATCCCCACCGCGACCTTGCCGGGATAACGCTGTTCCAATGCCTTTAGGGTGTCCAACTCCAGCCGGTGCGCGGCCGGGTTGTCATGCGTTTCACCGACGTAGACCACGCGGGCGTCGGTCACCACGTCGAACATCTGCTTCGGGGTCACCAGCGTCCCGGTGGGGAGGTGTGTGATGTCGCCTATCTCCGGTGCCTTCTGGCGGGGGTACGGGTTCTCCGGGTTTCCGATCAGGCGCCTGCCGGCCTGGGGTGTCGTGCAGGCGGTCATGGTGAGCAGGGATAGCACAGCGGCACACTGTGCAAGACGAGCGATGGATAGCATATCTTCTCCTGAAAATATGATGTTCCCTTGGGGGATCTGGTCATGTCGGTCGCGGCTCCATCAAGAAGGGGGCTGCTTCGCACTGGCCAGGAAATGATACCTACTCTAATGAATTTGTCCAGCCGTCGCTTCTCGTTAAGGCTTCTATGCGGGAGGGTGCGAGCGGCGGCGCTTCTGGAGCAGGATCGACTGGCCGAGGTTCTGGTGAATGTAGCACAACACCTCATGAAGATAAACTGAAAGTTTTATTATTCTCTAATAAAAGTCATAGTCAAGGCTCCATTTTGCGCAGGGACTGAACCAGTTAGCGAGGCATTAACTCATAGTCATGGTTTGGGGCGCTAAACGTATGTTTGACGGCCTTTTTTATGTTGACAATATTACTGTCTCGCAAATAGAATCGCTAATTTAATACATATCGGAGGTTGTGCAATGGGACAGCTTTTTAAAGTGGCAGTGCTGCCGGGCGACGGCATCGGTCCGGAAGTTATGGCGGAAGCACTGAAGGTTCTGGACGCGGTCGAGAAAAAGTATGACGTCAAATTCGAACGCACCCACGCCAACGTGGGCGGCGCAGGTATCGACCTGGAGGGGCGCGCCCTTCCCGAGACTACCGTAAATATATGCAAGGCTGCCGACGCCATCCTGTTCGGTTCGGTGGGCGGCCCCAAGTGGGAGACCCTGCCCCCGGATGAGCAGCCCGAGCGTGGCGCCCTGTTGCCGCTTCGCAAGATCTTCGGCCTGTACGCCAATCTCCGTCCCGCCATCATCTTCCCGTCGCTGACCAGCGCCTCCTCTCTGAAGGAAGAGGTGATCGCCGGCGGTTTCGACATCCTGGTGATCCGCGAGTTGACCGGCGGCATCTACTTCTCCCAGCCCAAGGGGATCGACGGGGCCGGCCGTGACCGCGTCGGCGTGGACACCATGCGCTACAGCGTGCCCGAGATCGAGCGCATCGCGCATGTCGCATTTCAGGCCGCCCAGAAGCGCGGCAAGAAGGTCTGCTCCATCGACAAGGCTAACGTCCTCTCCACCTCGGTGCTCTGGCGCGAGATCGTGATCAACATCGCCAAGGAATACCCGGACGTCGAACTGTCCCACATGTATGTGGACAACGCGGCGATGCAGTTGGTAAAGTGGCCCAAGCAGTTCGACGTCATCCTGTGCGAGAACATGTTCGGCGACATCCTCTCCGACGAGGCCGCCATGCTGACCGGTTCCCTGGGGATGCTTCCGTCCGCGTCGCTGGCCGAAGGGACCTTCGGCATGTACGAGCCCTCCGGCGGCAGCGCCCCGGATATCGCGGGGCAGGGGATCGCCAACCCGATCGCCCAGATCCTCTCCTCCGGCATGATGTTGCGCTACTCCTTCGGCATGGTCGAGGCGGCCGACGCCATCGACAACGCCGTCGCCAAGGTGCTGGACCAGGGTTACCGCACCCGTGACATCTACCAGGAGAAGGCCGGCGAGAAGCTGGTCAACACCAAGGAAATCGGCGACGCGATCATCGCCAACCTGTAACAACAACACGGTAGAGGCGGGGGAGACCCCGCCGCACATCCACCTAATATAAATAGAAAGGAAGGTCGCCTATGAAAGTCGGAATGGTCGGTTGGCGTGGCATGGTTGGCTCGGTTCTCATGCAGCGCATGCAGGAAGAGAATGATTTCGCAGGTGTTGAGCCGGTATTCTTCACCACTTCGCAGGTGGGGCAGCCCGCTCCGCTCAACGCGGGTACCCTGAAGGATGCGTCGGATATCAACGAGCTGAAGAAGCTGGACGTGATCATCACCTGCCAGGGGGGCGATTACACCAAAGCCGTCCGTCCCGAGCTGAAGAAGGCCGGCTGGAACGGCTACTGGATCGATGCGGCGAGCACCCTGCGCATGGAAGACGACGCGGTCATCATCCTCGACCCGATCAACCGCAACGTCATCGACGCGGCCCTCTCCAAGGGGATCAAGGACTACATCGGCGGCAACTGCACCGTGAGCCTGATGCTCATGGGCCTGGGCGGTCTCTTCAAGGCCGGCGTGGTCGAGTGGCTCTCCTCGATGACCTATCAGGCGGCCTCCGGCGCCGGCGCTCCCAACATGCGCGAGCTCCTCTCCCAGATGGGCGTGCTGCACGGCTCCGTGGCCGAGCAGTTGGCCACCCCGGGCTCCGCGATCCTCGAGATCGACAAGAAGGTAACCGCCACCCTGAGAAGCGCCGAGATGCCGACCAAGGAGTTCGGTTTTCCGCTGGCCGGCAACGTGCTGCCGTGGATCGACCGCGAGGTCGAAGACGGCCAGAGCCGCGAGGAGTGGAAAGGGTACGCCGAGACCAACAAGATCCTCGGTGCCGCCAACCCGATCCCCGTTGACGGCCTCTGCGTCCGCGTGGGCGCCATGCGCTGCCACAGCCAGGCGATCACCATGAAGCTCACCAAGGACATCCCGATCGCCGAGATCGAGGACATGATCAAGAACGACAACCAGTGGGTGAAGTTCGTGCCCAACAACAAGGCCGACTCCCTGGCGGGGCTCACCCCGGCAGCCGTGTCCGGCTCCCTTACCGTTCCGGTGGGCCGCGTGCGCAAGATGAAGATGGGGCCGCAGTACCTCTCCGCTTTCACCTGCGGCGATCAGCTCCTCTGGGGCGCCGCCGAACCGCTGCGCCGCATGCTGCAGATCTTGAAGGAGCGCTAAGCCTAGGTCCGCCCGTCCCTAGCGGGAGGGGGCTTCGGTCGAAGTTGATAGTAGCTAGTTCACAACGGAGCGCGTCGCCCGGCTTTCTTTCATGGGTGGCGCGCTCCCGTTTTTGTCTTGAGGAGATGTAACGAGTATGAAGAAAACGTGGAATGTAGCAGTGGTGGGCGCGACCGGCGCCGTGGGTACCCAGATGATTGAATGTCTGGAGGAGCGCAACTTCCCGGTGGGGCAGATCAAGTTCCTGGCCAGTGCAAGAAGCGCGGGGCAGGTGCTTGAGTTCAACGGCAAGCCGGTGACCGTGGAGGAGCTGAAGCACGACTCCTTCGAGGGGATCGACATCGCCCTTTTCTCTGCCGGTGGCGCGCGCTCCGAGGAGTTCTGCCCCTCCGCGGCCAAGGCTGGAGCGGTCTGCATCGACAATTCAAGCGCCTGGCGCATGGACTCGGACGTGCCGCTGGTGGTTCCCGAGGTGAACCCGCACGCCATCGCCGACTACCGTAAGAAAGGGATCATCGCCAACCCAAACTGCTCCACCATCCAGATGGTGGTGGCGCTGAAGCCCCTGCACGATTTCGGCGCCATCAAGAGGATCGTCGTTTCCACCTACCAGGCCGTCTCCGGCACCGGCAACAAGGCGATTGACGAGCTGCGTGTCCAGACCGGTGAACTCCTGAACGGTCGTCCGCCCAAGAACGAGGTCTACCCGCACCGCATCGCCTTCAACTGCCTGCCGCAAATCGATTCCTTCTGTGACAACGGCTACACCAAGGAAGAGATGAAGATGGTCAACGAGACCAGGAAGATCATGGAGGCGGATATCGCCACCACCGCGACCTGTGTCCGCGTCCCGGTCTTCTACGGCCACTCCGAGTCGGTCAACATCGAGACCGACAAGAAGATTACCGTGGCCAAGGCGCGCGAGCTCCTGGAAGACGCGCCGGGCGTGGAGTTGGTAGACAACCCCGCCAACGGCGAGTACCCAATGGCCATGGACGTGGCCGGTGAGGACCTGACCCTGGTCGGTCGCATCCGCGAGGACGCAACCATTAAGAACGGCCTGAACCTCTGGATCGTCGCCGACAACCTCAGGAAAGGCGCCGCTACCAACGCCGTGCAGATCGCGGAGATTCTGGTGGAGAAGTATCTGAAGTAGAGGCCACACACCCTCTCCCGGTGGGTGAGGGTAGCCAGTGGACGGGCGGTATCTTTCAACTATGCGCAACATAAAGCTAATAATAGAATACGACGGCACAGCCTACGCCGGCTGGCAGGTGCAGCCCAACGGGCTCACCATCCAGGAGGTCATGGAAAAGGCGCTGGCCAAGATGCTCGGGGAACACACGACCCTGCACGCCTCCGGCCGCACCGATGCGGGGGTGCATGCCCGCGGCATGGTGGCCTGCTTCAAGACCGAGCGCACCATGCCGCTGCGCGCTTTCCGCGAGGGGCTGAACTCGCTGCTCCCCAACGACATCGCCGTGCGCGACGCCGTGGAGGTGCCGCTCGACTTCCATCCGCGCTTCAATGCGCAGGCGAAGCACTACCGCTACACCATGCTGCTCGACGACCTCCGTTCGCCACTGGTGCGCCACACCGCCTGGCGCGTCAAGGGCAAGCTTAACATCGAGGCCATGCGGGAAGCCTGCAAGCTCTTCGCCGGTGAGCATGACTTCGCCGCCTTCCGTGGCGCCAACTGCGCCGCCAAGACGACCGTGCGCCGCATCTACAGCATGGAACTTGTGCAGGAAGGGCGCCTGCTGCACCTCGACATCAATGGCAGCGGTTTCCTGAAGAACATGGTGCGCATCATCACCGGCACGCTCATCGACGTGGGGCAGGGCAGGTTGAGTGCGGCCGATGTGGCGCGCCTGCTCAAGGGGGGCGACAGGCAGAACGCGGGAATGACAGTTCCGCCGCAAGGGCTCTGTCTTATGCAGGTTTTCTACCCGGCACAGAGCGGGGAATGATGCCTCTTTAATAACGCGTTAATTCTCTCCCTGGTTTTTTGTCTTGACATGAACGGACGAATCGATTAAATTCTCAATCTTCTGTAAGTTAATGTGCTAATTCCAGATAGCTGTGAGGTTTCAATGAAGACGCAAGTTGCCAAAAAAGAAGAAGTGACCAGGGATTGGTACCTGGTTGATGTGGATAATAAGGTCCTCGGCCGTGTAGCGACCGAGATCGCCAACGTGCTGCGTGGCAAGAACAAGCCGACCTTTACCCCGAGCGTTGACACCGGCGACTTCGTCATCGTCGTGAACGCGGAGAAGATCGCCCTCACCGGCAAGAAGTTTTCCGACAAGACCTACTACAGCCACTCTGCTTTCCCGGGCGGCCTGAAAGAGATCACTGCCGGTAAGCTCCTCGACAAGAAGCCGGAAGATCTGATCAAGAAAGCCGTGAAAGGCATGCTGCCCAAGAACAAGCTTGCCCGCCACATGATCAAGAAGCTGAAGATCTACAGCGGCAGCGCTCATCCGCATGCGGCTCAGAATCCGAAGAATCTGAACATTTAATTCGTTCATCAGGAGATAGAAAATGGCAGCAAGCTTTTATGCAACCGGGAAAAGGAAGTCTTCCATCGCCAGGGTTTGGATCAAGCCCGGCAATGGCGAGATCATTGTAAATACCAAGACTCTTGACAGCTACTTCGGCCGTGAGACCTCCAAGATGGTGGTCATGCAGCCCCTCGAGCTGACCGAGAATGTCGGCAAGTTCGACATCTTCTGCACCGTCAAGGGCGGTGGCGACTCCGGCCAGGCCGGCGCCATCAAGCACGGCATCACCAAGGCTCTCATCGAGGCCGATGCCGACCTGCGCGGTACCCTGAAGAAGGCCGGGTTCATCACCCGCGACTCGCGCATCAAGGAAAGAAAGAAGTACGGCAAGAAGGCGGCACGCGCCAGCTTCCAGTTCTCCAAGCGTTAATCCGCTACTGGGAACAATTGCTGTCTGTATTGCAAAGGAGGAGCCCGTCAGGGTTCCTCCTTTTGCTGTTTCAAAACCGTTCACATCGAGAACGTCTGAGGAAATCAGGGTAAAAGCAAAAGCCGGAGAAAAGCTTATGCCGTTCTCCTGTTTTTCTCAGATGTCCTCAGATTTCCTCCTTGTTAATGGTTTTGTTGTGCTAACATCAAACTCCTATTTCTTTCAGATGTAAGTAGAGGAGGCCTTTATGATCAAGGTTGCCATCGTCGGTGCCAGCGGCTATACCGGCGTCGAACTTATCCGTATCCTGCATGCCCACCCGGAAGTCGCCGTTACCTGCGTCACCTCGGAACAGAGCGCCGGGCGCCCGGTGAGCGACGTGTTCCCGACTCTTCGCGGCAGGTGCGACCTTGTCCTCGAACCCCTGGAGCCGGTCCGGGTTGCCGAGCAGGTTGACGTGGTCTTCACCGCGCTGCCGCACAAGGCGGCCATGGCGGTCGTGCCGATCTTCCTGAAAATGGGCAAGGACGTGGTCGACCTTTCCGCCGACTACCGTCTGCATGACGCCGACGTGTACGGCACGTGGTACGAAAAGCACCTGACCCCGGAGCTCCTCTCCCAGGCGGTGTACGGTCTGCCCGAACTGCGTCGCGACAAGATCCGCGAAGCGAGCCTCATCGCCAACCCGGGCTGCTACCCGACCAGCGTCATCCTCGGCCTGGCCCCGCTGCTGAAAGGGAAGGTAATCGACCCCAAGAGCATCATCGTGGACGCGAAATCCGGGACCTCTGGTGCCGGGCGCAGCGCCAAGGTGGATAACCTCTACTGCGAGGTCAACGAAGGCTTCAAGGCTTACGGCGTGGGTGGCGTGCATCGTCATATCCCGGAGATCGAGCAGGAACTCTCGCTGCTGGCTAGTACTCCGCTCACCATCTCTTTTACGCCGCACCTGGTTCCGATGGACCGCGGCATTCTCTCGACCATCTACAGTGTCCCGACCGGGAAGGTTAAGGCGGCGGAGCTGATCACCCTGTACGAGACCTTCTATGAGGGGGAGCCGTTTGTCAGGATGCTTCCCGAGGGGGTGCTGCCCTCGACGGCGCACGTCAGGGGCTCCAACTTCTGCGATATCGGCGTCGTGGTGGACGAAAGGACCGGAAGGATCATCGTGGTCTCTGCCATCGACAACCTGGTGAAAGGTGCGTCCGGTCAGGCGGTGCAGAACATGAACCTCATGTGCGGCCTTCCCGAAACGCTGGGGCTCGATTTCCTGGGGATCTTCCCGTAACAGCTGTTTCCACACCCTCTCCCTCCGAGGAGAGGGCAGGGTGAGGGCGCCGCAGCCAGCGGGCTTTCGCGAAAGGCATCGCCCTCACCCGCCCTTCGGGCACCCCTCTCCCGGGGGGAGAGGGGTGACGGTACAAGGTTTATATGAAACAGGCACGACTCAAGCAGTCTCCTTCCCGGTTTATCCCTATCTCCCTTTCCGAAGCAAAGGCTCGCGGCTGGAACGAGCTCGATGTGATCTTCGTCTCCGGCGACGCCTACGTGGACCACCCTTCTTTCGGCGTGCCGCTCCTGGCTCGACTCCTGGAGTCGAAGGGGCTCCGTGTCGGCATCATCCCGCAGCCGGACTGGCGCAGCAAGGAGCCCTTTATGGCGCTGGGCCGCCCGCGCCTGTTCTTCGCCGTAGCTGCCGGGGCCATGGATTCCATGGTCGCCCACTACACACCGGCCCGTAAGCTGCGCCGGGACGACGCCTACACTCCCGGCAACCGCCACGGTGCGCGCCCCAACCGCGCCACTATCATCTACACCTCGCGGTTAAAGGAAGCCTATCGGGATGTTCCGGTGGTGATCGGCGGCATCGAGGCGAGTCTCCGCCGCTTTGCGCACTATGACTTCTGGGAAGACAAGGTGCGCCGCTCCGCGCTCTTTGACGCCAAGGCGGATCTGCTCATCTACGGCATGGGGGAGAGCCCGCTCCTGGAACTGGTGCAGCGGCTGCAAAAGGGTGAGACCTTCGCGTCCATCCGCGACATCCGCGGCACGGCGTATCCCACCTCGACCCTGCCGGACGCGGGTGGGGACGTTGTGGAACTGCCGAGCTACGAGGAGGTGTCGACCGACAAGGGCGCTTACGCGAAATCGTTCCGTCTGCTGTCGGGAGAACAGAACCCCGGCTGTGCCAGGACCGTGATCCAGCGCCACGCCCAACGCTATCTGGTCTGCAACCCTCCGGCGTGGCCGCTTAGCGAGCAGGCGCTGGACGCGATCTACGCGCTCCCCTTCATGAAGGCGCCGCACCCGAGCTACAAGGAGGCCGTCCCGGCTTACGAGCAGATCCGAAACTCCATTACTACCCACCGCGGCTGTTTCGGCGGCTGCGCCTTCTGCGCCATCACTCATCACCAGGGGAAGACTATTCAATCCCGCAGCGAACATAGCGTGCTGCAGGAACTGGAACAGCTGGCGGCTTTGCCCTGGTTTCGTGGCAGTGTGAGCGACCTGGGCGGCCCGACCGCTAACATGTTCGGCCTCTCCTGCGGCAACGCCGAGGCTGGCGCCAAGTGTCGCCGCGAAAGCTGCCTGTACCCCAAGATCTGCAAGAATCTGGTTACCGATGACGCAGGCAGTTCCCGGCTCCTCGCCAAGGCACGCCGCGTTTCCGGCGTTAAGCACGTCGCCGTTTCGTCGGGGGTGCGCTATGACCTGATGGAACGCCAGCCCCGCTACCTGCGCGAACTGGTCTCGAACCATGTAAGTGGTTTGTTGAAGGTGGCCCCGGAGCACCTCACCGATCGCGTCACCTCGGTGATGCGCAAGCCCGGGCACGACTGCTTCGACCGTTTCAGGGATTCCTTTCAGAAAGAGAGCGCCAAGGCGGGCAAGAGGCAGTACATCGTGCCGTATTTCATTTCCGGGCATCCTGGCTGCACGCTGTCGGACATGGTGGATCTCGCGCTGATGCTGAAGCGCTGGGGGATGCGGGTGGAGCAGGTACAGGATTTCACCCCCACGCCCGGGACTCTGTCGACCTGCATCTACCACACGGGGGTGGATCCATTTACCGGAGAGAAGGTTTACGTGGCGCGGACGGATAAGGAGAAGGGGCTGCAGAAGTCGCTACTTTTGTACCACGTACCGGAAGAGAGAAAGAATTGTCTGGCGGCACTGAAGGAGTGCGGCCGTGAGGATGCCGCAGCTGAATTGTTCGGGCAGAACAACAGGAGGTAGCCATGCACTATCTGTTGCTGTATGAAGTCGCTCCGGATTACCTGGAGCGCAGGGGCGAATTTCGCGGGGCTCACCTGGCGTTGGCCTGGGAGGCAGCGCAGCGCGGCGAGTTGATTCTCGGTGGTGCTCTCACCGATCCGGCCGATGGCGCCGTCCTCCTCTTCAAGGCGGAGTCGCCGGAAGTGCCGGAGGCGTTTGCCAAGGCCGATCCTTACGTCTTGAACGGGCTGGTGGCGAAGTGGACCGTGCGCGGCTGGTACACCGTGGTCGGCGACCAAGCCCACGCACCGGTTCGCCCGTAGTATTTTCTCTAGAGGGGGCGTGGCAGGAAAGGTCCCGCCGGCTGCGCGGCCAGCGCGGACCTGCTTTCCTGTATCACGCCAGCTGCTCTCATCTGCAGTTCTGCTGCTTCGAGAGCTTCCATCAGCGCCGACTCTCCCCTGGTCAGCTCAAAGCTGTTCCCCCGGCGCACGAGGTAATCCCTGCCGTCTCCCTTGGTAAGCCAGATGGTTCCGGTGAGACAGCGCAGCATGAGCCCGTGCGCTCCCCCCGTCAGGCTCAACAGTTCCCCTTTTCCTAGCGAGCATTCCATAGCGTCCTCCGTTTACTTTAGGTGAGTCAACTATAGCGGTGCCCGGTCAATGAGTACAGACACAGGAAAAGTGATTTGTAGCCATGACAATTGCGCGAGATTGCCGCTGTAACTGCTGGAAAGCCGGGGAACTGTACCCGTGCATTGTCAGGACGGCGGGGAGAGGGTGCCTGCAGGAGCGGGAAATGGCGCAGTTGCAACGTAATGGAAGAATGAGGTTGCATTGAGAAAAAACTGCTGCTATAGTCTCGGTTTCTTGCCTGCCCCGGCGGCAAGTCTATGTAACGATTGAGTTGTATATGTTGCCCTCGGAAAAATAAATTCGCACGCGGAAAAAAAGATGTTGACACCGAACTCCTTTTGCTTTAGAACAGGGATTCGCTTCGCAACACAAGGGCGCGGCGAAATGGTAGCGGATGGTAGCGAATCAGCTGGCGTAGCTCAATTGGTAGAGCAGCTGACTTGTAATCAGCAGGTTGCGGGTTCGAGTCCCATCGTCAGCTCCAGATTGAAAAGTTAATAGCACCACTTCTGTCTGGAGGGATTCCCGAGCGGCCAAAGGGAACAGACTGTAAATCTGTCGTCATCGACTTCGGAGGTTCGAATCCTCCTCCCTCCACCATACAAACTTCAGATGAGATGAGCATCTGCTCAAATCAGGAGATCTTAGCGGGTCGCTGGTACTGGTTGAGTGGAGCGCAAGTCGAGTCAAAAAACTTCAGAGCAGGGAATTGGCGGGAATAGCTCAGTTGGCTAGAGCATCAGCCTTCCAAGCTGAGGGTCGCGGGTTCGAGTCCCGTTTCCCGCTCCAAAAAAGAATACGCCCACATAGCTCAGTAGGTAGAGCACTTCCTTGGTAAGGAAGAGGTCACCGGTTCGAATCCGGTTGTGGGCTCCATCCCTTCTAGAAAAAGCATTCACATAACAGCTGTAGTAGATACATCAGGGAGGATTCCTCATGGCTAAAGCTAAATTCGAAAGAACTAAACCGCATGTGAACATAGGGACCATCGGTCACGTCGACCACGGCAAGACCACCCTGACCGCAGCTATCACCAAGGTGCTCGCCGGCAAAGGCCAGGCTGAGTTCAAGGCGTTCGACCAGATCGACAACGCACCGGAAGAGCGTGAGCGTGGTATCACCATCGCCACCGCACACGTCGAGTACGAGACCGACAAGCGTCACTATGCTCACGTCGACTGCCCGGGCCACGCCGACTACGTAAAGAACATGATCACCGGTGCAGCGCAGATGGACGGCGCGATCCTGGTTGTTTCCGCAGCTGACGGCCCGATGCCGCAGACCCGCGAGCACATCCTGCTTGCACGTCAGGTTGGCGTCCCCTACATCGTCGTGTTCCTGAACAAGGCCGACATGGTGGACGACGAGGAGCTCCTCGAGCTGGTCGAGCTGGAAGTTCGCGAACTCCTCTCCTCCTACGACTTCCCGGGCGACGATATCCCGATCATCAAGGGGTCCGCTCTGAAAGGCCTCGAGGGCGATGCAGGCGAGCTGGGCGAGCAGGCCATCATGAAGCTGATGGACGCCGTCGACGCCTACATCCCGGAGCCGCAGCGCGCTATCGACAAGCCGTTCCTCATGCCGGTCGAGGACGTGTTCTCCATCTCCGGTCGTGGTACCGTTGCTACCGGTCGTGTTGAGCGTGGCATCGTGAAGGTCGGCGAGGAAGTCGAGATCGTCGGCATCAAAGCTACCACCAAGACCACCGTTACCGGCGTCGAGATGTTCCGTAAGCTCCTCGACGAAGGCCGCGCTGGCGACAACATCGGCGCGCTGCTGCGCGGCGTGAAGCGTGAGGAGATCGAGCGTGGCCAGGTTCTTGCCAAGCCGGGCTCCATCACCCCGCACACCAAGTTCAAAGCCGAAGCCTACATCCTGTCCAAGGAAGAGGGCGGCCGTCACACCCCGTTCTTCAACGGCTACCGTCCGCAGTTCTACTTCAGGACCACCGACGTTACCGGCGTGGTTGACCTCGAGGCCGGTGTCGAGATGGTTATGCCGGGCGACAACGTCTCGGTAACCGTGAACCTGATCACCCCGATCGCAATGGACGAAGGTCTGCGCTTCGCAATCCGCGAAGGCGGCCGCACCGTCGGTGCAGGTGTCGTTGCCTCCATCATCGAGTAGGACCTGACGGGGCCTTTGAGTTCCGGAAGGATTGGGACACGAAAATAGTTTGAAAAGGACGAAAGAAAATGCCTAGAGACATCATCACCCTTGGGTGCACCGAGTGCAAACAGCGTAACTATACCACCACGAAGAACAAGAAGAATACGCCTCAGAAGCTGGAGTTCAACAAGTACTGCCGCTTCTGCCAGAAGCACACGCCGCACAAGGAAACCAAATAGTTTGATTTGGGGTTCCCGGAACTGTCCGGGAACCTCCGCCGCAGGCCAGTAGCTCTAACGGCTAGAGCACCGGTCTCCAAAACCGGGTGTTGGGGGTTCGAATCCCTCCTGGCCTGCCATTTTTTTTATCTTCACGAAGTGGGGAGTGACAAGTGCTCGCGAAAGCCAAGACTTTTTTCGAGGATGTACAGGCGGAGCTTGCCAAGGTGACTTGGCCGACGCGTAAAGAGACCTTCTCTACTGCTCAGGTGGTTGTCGTCATCATCGTGATCATCTCACTTTACCTTGGCGTCTGCGACGTGGTCCTTACTAAGCTCATCAAGTCGATTCTCCGCTAGAGGACTCATCAAATGGCACACAAATGGTACGGCGTACATACCTACTCCGGTTTCGAGAACAAGGTGCGGCTCTCTCTGGCAGAGCGCATCAAGAACCTCGAGATGGAGGAGTTCTTCGGCGAGATCCTGATCCCGTGCGAAACCGTCGTCGAACTTAAGAAGGGGGAGAAGAAGACTTCTTCCAGGAAGTTCTTCCCCGGATACATCCTGGTGAACATGGAACTGAACGACGACACCTGGCACGTGGTCAAGGAGACCGCGAAGGTAACCGGGTTCGTCGGTGGCAATAATCCCTTCCCGATCCCGGACGACGAAGTCAACAAGATCACCAAGAGGATGGAAGAGGGAGCCGAAAAGCCCCGTCCCAAGGTCCTCTTCGAAGTGGGCGAGACGGTCAGGGTCATCGACGGTCCCTTCCTCAACTTCTCGGGTGTGGTCGAGGACGTCAAGCCGGACAAGGGGAAACTCAAGGTCATGGTCAGCATCTTCGGGCGCGCGACCCCGGTCGAGCTCGAATTTATGCAGGTAGAAAAGCAGTAGGGAAACCACTGTTGCCGATAAGAAGCTTCAGGCAGTTCGAAGGAATGAAAAAGGAGTAGGAAAATGGCGAAAAAGATCACCGGTTACATAAAGCTGCAGGTACCCGCAGGGAAGGCAAACCCGTCTCCTCCGATCGGTCCCGCACTCGGTCAGCACGGCGTCAACATCATGGAGTTCTGCAAGGCTTTCAATGCGAAGACCCAGGCGGACGAAGGGACCATCACCCCGGTCGTCATCACTGTCTACGCTGACAGGTCCTTCACCTTCATCACCAAGACCCCGCCGGCTCCGGTCCTCATCAAGAAAGCTCTCGGCCTCCAGAGCGGTTCCGCTACCCCCAACAAGACCAAGGTGGGCAAGCTGACCAAGGAGCAGGTCCGCGAGATCGCTACGAAGAAGATGCCCGACCTCAATGCCGCGAGCCTTGAGGCTGCCATGAAGACCATTGAAGGTACCGCGCGCAGCATGGGCGTTGAAATAGCTTAAGTTAAAGAGAGGGTTATCAGAAATGTCTATGACAAAAAAGCTTAAAGAGGCTCGCGCCAAGGTCGACAGGACCAAAACCTATCCCCTGACCGACGGCCTTGAGCTCGTGAAGAGCGCGGCTTATGCGAAGTTCGACGAGACTGTCGACCTGGTGGTGAAGCTGGGCGTTGACCCGCGTCACGCCGACCAGATGGTCCGCGGCGCCGTCGTGCTCCCCAACGGTCTCGGCAAGGACGTGCGCGTCTTGGTCTTCGCCAAAGGCGAGAAGGAGAAGGAGGCCCGCGAGGCCGGTGCTGATTACGTCGGTGCCGACGACCTGGTCGCCAAGATCCAGGAAGGGTGGTTCGAGTTTGACACCGCCATCGCTACCCCGGACATGATGGGTGTGGTCGGTAAGATCGGTAAGCTCCTCGGTCCCCGCGGCCTGATGCCGAACCCGAAGGTCGGAACCGTTACCTTCGACCTGGCTCGCGCCATCAAGGAGTCCAAGTCCGGTAAGGTTGAGTTCCGCGTCGAGAAGGCCGGTATCATCCACGCTCCGGTAGGCAAGGTTTCCTTCACCGCAGAAACCCTGAAGCAGAACGTCGTCGCCCTGGTGGAAGCCCTCCAGAAGGCGAAGCCGGCTGCCGCCAAGGGCACCTACATGAAGAAGGTCTCCGTGTCCTCCACCATGGGCCCGGGCGTCACCATCGATCTCGCTGACATCAGCGCGGTCTTGAAATAAAGAGCAGTATCGCTGTAAAGCCAAAGTCAAAGACAGTGGGTGTGCCAGTAGCATCGTCGGCGCTTAAACGCTTCCAGGCGGCCAACCGAGACTTGCAGATGTTGCGCGAAAAAGCATGTTCCGCAACTTCCTGACTTTGGCGGGGTTCCGTACCCGTATACCAAAAGAAAGGAGGAAGGCGCTTGAATAAGGAAAACAAGCAAGAACTTGTTGCCGAGATGCACGACAAGCTCCAGAGGGCGCAGGCGGTATTCCTCGCGGATTTCCGCGGGATGAACGTCGGCCAGGCCACCGAGCTCAGAAACGAGCTCAGGAAAGCCAACGCGGAGTACAAAGTCGTCAAGAACACCCTGCTCGAGATCGCTTCCAAAGGGACCGACAAGGAAGGTCTGTCGCAGTACTACGCAGGCCCCACTGCCATCGCCCTTTGCTACGACGATCCCGTCGCGGCAGCCAAGGTGCTGTCCCGCTTCAACAAGGAAAACACTAACCCGTTTACCTTGAAAGCTGGCGTGCTCACCGGCAAGACCATCAACGTGGCTGAGATTCAGGCTCTGGCAGACCTGCCGAGCCGCGAAGTGCTTATCGCCAAGATGCTGGGCAGCATGCAGGCACCGGCAAGCAACTTCGTACGCGTTCTCGCGGCTGTCCCGGGCGGTTTCGTACGCGCGCTGGAGCAGATCAGGATCCAGAAGGCTGCCTAGTCGCAGTCACCAACAATTTTCGCTTTAAACATCTAACAATATTCTCTGGAGGAGAAAGAAATGGCTATCACCAAAGAAGAAGTAATCAGCTTCATTGAGAACATGTCCGTCCTCGAACTTGCTGGCCTCGTGAAAGAGCTCGAGGAGAAGTTCGGCGTTTCCGCAGCCGCTCCGGTTGCTGTCGCTGCTGCTGGCCCGGCTGCTGGCCCGGCTGAAGCTGCTGAAGAGAAGACCGAGTTCGACGTCATCCTGAAGTCCGCTGGCGCCAACAAGATCGGCGTCATCAAGGTCGTTCGCGGCCTGACCTCCCTGGGCCTCAAAGAAGCCAAGGACCTGGTCGACGGCGCTCCGCAGCCGGTCAAGACTGGCATCTCCAAAGAAGAAGCTGCCGACGCACAGAAGCAGCTGGTCGAGGCTGGCGCAGAAGTGGAAGTTAAGTAAGCAGCTTCGCACCGATCTTTACCAAAGCCAAGGTCGCTTTTTGCGGCCTTGGCTGTTCTATTTTAGTTTGAGGCCGCTTCACCCCGCAGCCCCGTCCGACCAGAACAGCAGGAAATTCAAGGGGGTGGAGGTCTTCCAAGGCGTTCACCACAAGGAGAAGATATGGCTTATTCAATCGCGAATAACCCCCTGTTGCGCAAGAACTTCGCCAAGATCCACAAGATCATCGACATACCGAACCTCATCGACATCCAGAAAAATTCCTACAAGAGATTCCTCCAACTCGACACTCCCGTAGACGCACGCAAGAACTCCGGCCTGGAAGCCGTGTTCCGCAGCGTGTTCCCGATCAGGGACTTCAGCGACACCGCCTCGCTTGAGTACGTTTCGTATTCGCTGGGCGCGCCGAAGTACGACGTGGAGGAGTGCCACCAGAGGGGGATGACCTTTGCCGCACCGATGAAGGTGAAGGTAAGGCTGGTTGTGTGGGACGTGGCGAAGGACCCCGGTACCAGATCGATCCGCGACATCAAGGAGCAGGAGGTTTATTTCGGCGAAATCCCGCTGATGACCGACAACGGGACCTTTATCATAAACGGCACCGAGCGCGTTATCGTGAGCCAGCTGCACCGCTCGCCGGGCGTGTTTTACGACCACGACAAGGGCAAGACCCACTCCAGTGGCAAGGTGCTCTACTCGGCCCGCGTGATCCCGTACCGCGGTTCGTGGCTTGACTTTGAATTTGACCATAAAGACATCCTTTATGTTCGCATAGACAGGCGTCGCAAGATGCCGGCCACCGTGCTCCTGAAGGCCCTTGGCTACTCCAACGACGCGCTGATCAACTACTTCTACAAGTCTGAGGAAGTGAAGGTCGGCGAGAACGGCGCCATGACCAAGCTGGTGGACGCGGACCTCCTCTCCAACCAGAAGGCCACCGCGGACATCGTGGACCCGGGCACCCAGGAAGTCATCCTCAAGGCGAACCGCAAGTTCACCAAGGCGGCGCTCCGTAAGATGGCCGAGCACGGCATCAAGGAGATTCCCATTGCCGAGGAGGAGGTGGTCGGCAAGGTCGCTTCCCACGACATCTACGATCCCGCTACCGGCGAAATCGTGGTGGAGTGCAACGAGGAGATTACCCAGGCGAAGCTCGAGGAGATGACCCAGAAGGGGATCACTTCCTTCCAGGTGCTCTTTATCGACAACCTGCACGTCACCTCCAGCTTCCGCGACACCATCCTGATCGACAAGATCGGCTCCACCGACGAGGCGCTGATCGAGATCTACCGCCGTCTGCGTCCGGGCGATCCGCCGACCCTGAAGAGCGCGCTGGTTCTCTTCGAGAACCTGTTCTTCAACGCAGAGCGTTACGACCTCTCCGCCGTAGGCCGCTTGAAGCTCAACTACAAGCTGGGCGTGGACGTGCCGCTTGACTGCATGACCCTCACCCGCGAGGACATCCTCGAGGTGGTGCGCTACCTGATCGAGCTGAAAAACGGCAAGGGCAACATCGACGACATCGACCACCTGGGCAACCGCCGCGTGCGCGCCGTGGGTGAACTCCTCGAGAACCAGTACCGCATCGGCCTGGTGAGGATGGAGCGCGCCATCAAGGAGCGCATGTCGCTGCAGGAAGTCGAGAACCTGATGCCGCACGACCTGATCAACTCCAAGCCGGTTTCCGCCGTCGTCAAGGAGTTCTTCGGTTCCTCGCAGCTGTCGCAGTTCATGGACCAGACCAACCCGCTCTCCGAGGTCACCCACAAGCGTCGTCTCTCGGCCCTTGGACCGGGCGGTCTTACCCGCGAGCGCGCTGGCTTCGAAGTCCGCGACGTACACCCGACTCACTACGGCCGCGTCTGCCCGATTGAGACCCCTGAAGGCCCGAACATCGGTCTGATCGCGTCCCTGTCCACCTACGCCCGCATCAACGAGCACGGCTTCGTCGAGACGCCGTACCGCGTGGTGCGCGATGGCAAGGTGACCGACGAGGTCCGCTTCTTCTCCGCACTGGAAGAGGAAGGCCACGCCATCGCCCAGGCCAACGCCGACATCGACGAGACCGGCCGCTTCGTCGCCGACTACATCTCTGCCAGGAAGTCCGGCGAGTTCGTGCTGGTCGGTCGTGACGAGCTGGAGCTCATGGACGTCGCCCCGATGCAGCTGGTGTCGGTCGCGGCCTCGCTGATCCCGTTCCTCGAGAACGACGACGCGAACCGTGCACTCATGGGTTCCAACATGCAGCGCCAGGCGGTACCGCTGCTGCGCGCCGACTCCCCGCTGGTCGGTACCGGCATGGAGCGCGTCGTGGCACGCGACTCCGGGGTTTCCTCGGTCGCCCGCCACAACGGCGTGGTCGAGAGCGTCGACGCATCCCGCATCGTCGTCAAGATCGACGAGGACCAGTACGATGCCACCGGCACCGGTGTCGACATCTACAACCTGATCAAGTTCGCCCGTTCCAACCAGAACACCTGCATCAACCAGAGGCCGGTGGTCAAGGTGGGCGACCATGTCAAGGCCGGCGACATCATCGCCGACGGTCCTTCGACCGACATGGGTGAGCTGGCTCTGGGACAGAACGTGCTGATCGCGTTCATGCCGTGGGGCGGCTACAACTACGAGGACTCCATTCTCATCTCGGAGCGCCTGGTAAAAGACGACCGCTACACCTCGATCCACATCGAGGAGTTCGAGGCCGTGGCCCGCGACACGAAGCTCGGCAAGGAGGAGATCACCTCCGATATCCCGAACCTGGGCGAAGAGACCCTCAAGGACCTCGACGAGTCCGGCATCATCAGGATCGGCGCCGAGGTTCGCCCGGGCGACATCCTGGTCGGCAAGATCACCCCGAAAGGCGAGACCCAGCTCTCCCCGGAAGAGAAGCTCCTCAGGGCCATCTTCGGCGAGAAGGCAGGCGACGTGCGCGACACCTCGCTCAGGGTTCCGCCGGGGGTAGAGGGCACCGTCATCGGCGCCAAGATCTTCTCCAGGAAGGGTGCCGATAAGGACGCCCGTACCGAGATCATCGAGAAGGCCGAAGAGCAGCGCCTGCGTAAGGACGAGCAGGACGAGATCCGCATCATCCGCGACTCGGCTATCGGCAAGCTGAAGAAACTGTTGGTGGGCAAGACCGCCGCAGTGAAGATAGAAGGTACCGACGGCAAGGTACTGATCCCGAAAGGGGCCGTCATCACCGAGGAGATGCTGAAGTCGTTCTCCATGGACCGCTGGGACGAGATCTCCATCGCCGATGACGATACCATCGACGAAAAAGTGGCCCAGACCCTGTCCACGCTGAACCAGCAGATCGACATCATCAAGTACGTCTTCGACGACAAGGTGCAGAAGCTGCGTCGCGGCGACGACCTGCCGCCGGGCGTCATCAAGATGGTCAAGGTCTACATCGCCATCAAGCGTAAGCTCCAGGTGGGCGACAAGATGGCGGGGCGCCACGGTAACAAGGGCGTCGTTTCCAGGATCCTCCCGGAAGAGGATATGCCGTACATGGAAGACGGCCGTCCGGTAGAGATCGTGCTGAACCCGCTGGGCGTACCTTCCCGTATGAACGTGGGGCAGATCCTCGAGATGCACCTCGGTTGGGGCGCCAAGGGTCTTGGCTGGAAGATCGAGGAGTTCCTCGAGAAGAACGCCCCGCACGATGAGATCAAGAGGTTCCTGAAGGGCGCGTACGACAACCCGGAAATGGACCGCTTCCTCGACACCCTGGAAGGGGAGGAGCTTCTCAACGTGGCACGCCGCCTCAAGCGCGGCATCCCGATGTCGTCGCCGGTATTCGAGGGGGCGAGCGAGGAGTCGATCCAGTCGATGCTGACCCACGCAGGCTTCAGCACCACTGGCCAGGTCACGCTCTACGACGGCAAGAGCGGCGACAAGTTCATGCACCAGGTCACCGTCGGCATCATGTACTTCCTGAAACTGCACCACTTGGTCGACGACAAGATCCACGCCAGGAGCATCGGTCCCTACTCCCTGGTCACCCAGCAGCCGCTGGGCGGCAAGGCGCAGTTCGGTGGTCAGCGACTCGGGGAGATGGAGGTCTGGGCGATGGAAGCCTACGGCGCCGCGTACGCGCTGCAGGAGTTCCTCACCGTCAAGTCCGACGACGTGGCCGGCCGCACCAGGATGTACGAGGCCATCGTCAAAGGGAAGCACACCCTGGAGCCGGGCCTGCCCGAGTCGTTCAACGTCCTCATCAAGGAACTGCAGTCCCTTGGTCTCGACGTGGAACTGCTGGAGACCGAAGAGGACTAGGACGCTTTGTCTGACCGGTCCGACTAGCCTGACTAGTCCGACCGGTCAGACTGTCCGACGAACTGCTTGAAACAGATAACGTAACTCCTACCGCCAAGGAGGAAAATACTTTGGAAGATATTTTCAATTTTTTCGATAAGCCGAAAGATCCGCTCCACTTCTCGTCCATCAAGATCTCGATCTCCTCGCCGGACAAGATCCGCGAGCGTTCCTTCGGGGAAGTGAAGAAGCCGGAGACCATCAACTACCGCACCTTCAAGCCGGAGCGCGACGGTCTTTTCTGCGCCAAGATCTTCGGCCCGACCAAGGACTACGAGTGCAACTGCGGCAAGTACAAGCGCATGAAGCACCGCGGCATCGTCTGCGAAAAGTGCGGCGTCGAGGTCATCCCGTCCAAGGTGCGCCGCGAGCGCCTGGGCCACATCGACCTCGCCACTCCGGTGGCGCACATCTGGTTCCTTAAGTCCCTGCCGTCGCGTATCGGCAACCTGATGGACATCACCCTGAAGGACCTCGAGAAGGTGCTCTATTTCGAGGCCTACGTGGTGACCGACCCGAAAGAGACCGGCATGCCCTTTGGCACCGTGCTCTCCGAGGACCAGTACCAGAAGGCCCTCGAGGAATATAACTACGGCTTCGAGGCCGGCATGGGTGCTGCGGCAATCCGCACCTGCCTGACCTCGATGGACCTGGACCAGCTCTCCGAGCAGCTCCGCATCGAGATGCAGGAGGCGACCAGCGAGGCGAAGCGCAAAAAGACCGCGAAGCGTCTCAAGGTCATCGACGCCTTCAAGAACTCCGGCAACAAGCCCGAGTGGATGATCCTCGAGTGCATCCCGGTGCTGCCGCCGGAACTGCGCCCGCTGGTACCGCTCGACGGCGGCCGTTTCGCGACCTCCGACCTGAACGACCTGTACCGTCGCGTCATCAACCGCAACAACCGCTTGAAGCGCCTGATGGAACTGCAGGCCCCCGAGGTCATCATCAGGAACGAGAAGCGCATGCTGCAGGAGGCGGTCGACGCACTGTTCGACAACGGCCGCCGCGGCCGCGCCATCGCCGGCCCCAACAAGCGTCCGCTCAAGTCGCTCTCCGACATGCTCAAGGGCAAGTCGGGCCGCTTCCGCCAGAACCTTCTGGGTAAGCGTGTCGACTACTCCGGCCGTTCCGTTATCGTCGTCGGTCCTGAACTCAGGCTGCACCAGTGCGGTCTGCCGAAGAAGATGGCCCTTGAGCTCTTCAAGCCGTTCATCTACAACAAGCTCGAGGAGCGCGGTTTCGTCACCACCATCAAGAGCGCCAAGAAGATGGTGGAGAAAGAGAAGCCGGAGGTCTGGGACGTTCTCGAAGAGGTCATCAAGGAGCACCCGGTCCTGCTGAACCGCGCACCGACCCTGCACCGCCTCGGCATCCAGGCCTTCGAGCCGGTCCTCATCGAGGGCAAGGCGATCCAGCTCCACCCGCTGGTCTGCACCGCCTTCAACGCGGACTTCGACGGTGACCAGATGGCGGTCCATCTCCCCCTCTCGGTAGAGAGCCAGGTGGAGGCACGCGTCCTCATGATGTCGACCAACAACATCCTGTCGCCGGCGCACGGCAAGCCTATCATCGTGCCGTCGCAGGACATGGTCCTCGGCATCTACTACATGACCCGCGAGAAGCACTTCGCGCAGGGCGAAGGGAAGATATTCGCCTCCCCGGACGAAGTGTCCATCGCCTGGGATGCGACCGAGGTGCACCTCCAGGCCCGCATCAAGGTCAGGATGAAAAACCTCGTCTCCGACGAAAAACCGACCCTGGTCGAGACCACCGTCGGCCGCGTGCTGCTGCGCGAGATCCTGCCGGACGCGGTACCCTTCTCAGCCATCAACAAGGTGATGACCAAGAAGGAACTCTCCAACCTGGTCGACACCTGCTACCGTCTGGCTGGCAACAAGGAGACCGTCATCCTCGCCGACAAGCTGAAGTCGATCGGCTTCCGCTACGCGGCCAAGGCGGGCATCTCCATCTCCATCAACGACATGGTCATCCCGGAAGGGAAGCCGGCCATCATCAATCGTGCCACCGAAGAGGTGCAGGAGATCCAGAACCAGTACACCGAAGGTCTCATCACCGACGGCGAGCGTTACAACAAGGTCATCGACATCTGGGCGAAATCGACCGAAGACATCGCGAAAGAGATGCTGGACAACCTCTCCCGCGACACCATCACCGACCCGGAAGGGAAAGAAGTGAAGGTACCGTCCTTCAACGCGATCCACATGATGGCCGACTCCGGCGCAAGGGGTAGCGCCCAGCAGATCCGCCAGCTGGCGGGGATGAGGGGACTCATGGCTAAGCCGTCGGGCGAGATCATCGAGACCCCGATCACCGCGAACTTCCGCGAAGGCCTCACCGTGCTCCAGTACTTCATCTCCACCCACGGTGCACGTAAAGGTCTGGCCGACACCGCACTCAAGACGGCGAACTCCGGTTACCTCACCCGCCGTCTGGTCGACGTCGCCCAGGACGCCATCATCACCGAGGAGGATTGCGGCACCATCGACGGCCTGACCGTCTCCTCCCTCACCGAGGGTGGCGAGGTCATCGAGCACATCGGCGACCGTATCCTCGGCCGTGTGGCCCTGGACGACATCCTCGACCCCGTCACCGGCGACGTGCTGGTAGCAGCCAACCAGGAAATCGACGAGACCCTGGTCTCGAAGATCGAGGCGGCAGGCCTTGAGAAGGTCAAGATCCGCTCGGTGCTCACCTGCGAGAGCCGTCGCGGCATCTGCGCCAAGTGCTACGGCCGTGACCTGGCACGCGGCCACCTGGTGAACCGCGGTGAGGCGGTTGGCGTCATCGCCGCCCAGTCCATCGGCGAGCCGGGCACCCAGCTGACCATGCGTACCTTCCACATCGGTGGTACCGCATCCCGTCGCGCCGAGCAGACCTCCATGGATGCGAGGAACGAGGGCTACGCCAAGTTCATCAACCTGCACTACGTAACCAACTCCGAAGGGCACCACATCGTCATGAACCGTAACGGTGAACTGGCCATCGTGGACGAGACCGGGCGCGAGCGCGAGAAGTACGGCATCGTCTACGGCGCCAAGATCAAGGTCAGCCCTGAAGAGAAGGTCACCCAGGGGCAGTCGCTGGCCGAGTGGGACCCGTACACCATGCCGATCCTCACCGAGATCTCCGGCCGCATCAAGTTCGGGGATGTCATCGAGGGCGTCACCATGGAGGAGCAGGTCGACGAAGTCACCGGCCTCTCCAGGAAGGTCATCATCGAAACCCGCGACGCCGACAAGCGTCCGCGCATCACCATCAAGGACGAGTCGGGCAAAACCGCCAAGATCGGTGAGAGCATGGCGCGCTACTACCTGCCGGTGGGCTCCAACATCAACGTGATGGAAGACACCGTGGTTGCCGCAGGTGACGTGATCGCCAAGATCCCGCGCGAAACCACCAAGACCAAGGACATCACCGGTGGTCTGCCGCGCGTCGCCGAGCTCTTCGAGGCGAGGAAACCGAAGGACTTCGCGGTCATCACCGAGATCGATGGCGTGGTCGCCTTCGGTAAGGACGCCAAGGGCAAGCGCAAAGTAATCGTCACCCCGGAAGTAGGCGAGCCGAAGGAATACCTCATCCCCAAAGGGAAGCACATCAGCGTCCACGAAGGGGACCATGTCCGCGCCGGCGAGGCGCTCATGGACGGCTCCTCCAACCCGCATGACATTCTGCGCGTACTGGGCCAGAAAGAACTGGCCAAGTACCTGGTCGACGAGGTCCAGGAGGTCTACCGTCTCCAGGGCGTCAAGATCAACGACAAGCACATCGAGACCATCGTACGTCAGATGCTGCGTCGCGTCAGGGTGAAGGATGTTGGCGATACCAACCTCTTGATCGATGACCAGATCGAGCGCTGGGTCTTTGAGGAAGAAAACGAGAAGGCGATGGATAAGGGCGGGCGTCCTGCCACGGCAGAGTCCCTGCTCCTTGGCATAACCAAGGCATCGCTCTCCACTGAGTCATTTATTTCTGCTGCTTCCTTCCAGGAAACAACAAAAGTCTTGACACAGGCATCAATTGAAGGTAAGGTCGACAGTCTGCGTGGTCTGAAGGAAAACGTGATCATGGGCCGCCTGATCCCGGCGGGTACGGGATTGGCTCTTTACCGCAACCTGCGCATGGTTGCTGAGGAGCCAGTAATCATTCCGGAGCCAGTTGAACCGGAAGATGAAGAGATCTACGAAGAAGAAGCCTAGTCCAGTATCCGGCCAGTGAGAGCGGGTTCCTCGCTTCACTGGCCGGCGTCTCACTTTTATCAAATAAAACTTGACAAGCACGTACGTTGTTGCTATTTTCGTCGCTTCCGCGCGCGGGGTACGTCTGTGCGTGGAGAAGAAACGCGTGAGAGGAATGTATGCCAACTATTAATCAGCTTATTCGTCACGGTCGGGAGTCAAAGGGTGAAAAATCCACTGCTCCGGCACTCAGGAGCTGCCCGCAGAAGAGGGGCGTTTGCACCAGGGTTTACACCACAACCCCGAAGAAACCGAACTCTGCGCTTCGTAAAGTCGCCAGGGTTAGGCTTACCAACGGCGTCGAGGTTACCTCCTACATTCCGGGTGTTGGTCACAACCTCCAGGAACACTCCGTTGTCCTGATCAGGGGCGGCAGGGTAAAGGACCTTCCGGGTGTTCGTTACCACATCGTCCGCGGCACGCTCGACTCTGTCGGCGTCAAGGGTCGTATGAAGAGCCGTTCCAAGTACGGTGCGAAAAGGCCCAAGTAACCGTACGGTGCAAAAAGACCCAAGTAACCGATTTTAAGTGAGAGGTTAAGACATGCCAAGAAGAAGAGAAGTAGCAAAGCGGGTGATCCTCCCGGATCCGAAATACGGTGACAGGGTGGTTGCCAAGCTGATCAATATAATCATGCTGGACGGCAAGAAGTCCACCGCCGAGAAAGCTCTCTACGGTGCCCTCGAGATCGCGGCCGGCAAGGCTGGCGACGAGCCGGTCAAGGTGCTCAAGAAGTGCCTGGACAACATCAAGCCGATGCTGGAAGTCAAGTCCCGCAGGGTCGGCGGCTCCACCTACCAGGTTCCGGTCGAAGTCCGTCCGGAGCGTCGCATGTCCCTGGCTATGCGCTGGCTGGTGAAGTACTCCAACGCCCGTAGCGAGAAGACTGTCACCGACAAGCTCGCCGGCGAGATCCTCGACGCGTACAACAACCGCGGTTCCGCGGTCAAGAAGCGTGAGGATACCCACAAGATGGCCGAGGCGAACCGCGCCTTCGCCCATTACCGCTGGTAGTTCACGGCGGCACCCATTAAGGCTTAGAAAGCAACTCGGAGGAACAGTAAGTGGCACGTCAGGTTTCGTTGGAAATGACCCGTAATATCGGGATCATGGCTCACATAGATGCAGGGAAGACCACCACCACGGAGCGTATTCTCTATTACACCGGTGTTTCCCACAAGATCGGCGAGGTCCATGACGGCGCCGCTACCATGGACTGGATGGAGCAGGAGCAGGAGCGCGGTATCACCATCACCTCCGCGGCTACCACCTGCAACTGGAAAGACCACCGTATCAACATCATCGACACCCCGGGTCACGTCGACTTCACCATCGAGGTCGAGCGTTCCCTGCGTGTTCTCGACGGCGCTGTCGCCGTCTTCTGCTCGGTCGGCGGCGTTGAGCCCCAGTCCGAGACCGTATGGCGCCAGGCTGACAAGTACCGCGTTCCGCGTATCGCGTTCATCAACAAGATGGACCGTATCGGCGCAGACTTCTTCCGCGGCATCGCCATGATCAAGGATCGCCTCAAGGCGAACCCGGTTGCCCTGCAGATCCCGATCGGTTCCGAGGAGAACTACAAAGGCCTCGTCGACCTGATCGAGATGAAAGGGATCGTCTTCAACGACGAGACCATGGGTGCGGTGTACGACGTGGTCGATATCCCGGCTGACCTGGTCGACCAGGCCAACGAGTACCGCGAGGCCCTGATCGAGGAAGTCGCTTCCCACGACGACGCGCTGATGGAGAAATACCTGGGCGGCGAGGAGATCTCCAACGCCGAGCTGAAAGCGGCCATCCGCCAGGCAACCCTCGACATCAAGATCTGCCCGGTCATCTGCGGCTCCGCCTTCAAGAACAAGGGCGTGCAGCACCTGCTTGACGCGGTTCTCGACTACATGCCGGCCCCGACCGACATCCCGGCTATCCAGGGCGTCGACGCCAACACCGAGGCTCCCATCGAGCGTCATGCGTCCGACGACGAGCCCTTCTCCGCACTGGGCTTCAAGATCATGACCGACCCGTTCGTGGGGCAGCTCTGCTTCTTCCGCGTCTACTCGGGCGTGATCCAGTCCGGCTCCTACGTGTACAACGCCACCAAGGGCAAGCGCGAGAGGATCGGCCGTATTCTGAAGATGCACGCCAACAAGCGTGAAGAGATCAAGGAAGTCTACGCCGGCGACATCGCCGCGGCGGTAGGCCTTAAATACACCACCACCGGCGACACCCTGTGCGACGAGAACCACGCGGTCATCCTCGAGTCCATCGAGTTCCCCGAGCCGGTTATCTCCATCGCTATCGAGCCGAAGACCAAGGCTGACCAGGAGAAGCTGGGCCTGTCGCTTGGCAAGCTCGCTTCCGAGGACCCGTCCTTCCGCGTCAAGACCGACGAGGAGACCGGCCAGACCATCATCTCCGGCATGGGCGAGCTGCACCTCGAGATCATCGTGGACCGTCTGTTCCGCGAGTTCAAGGTTGAGGCGAACGTCGGCAAGCCGCAGGTTGCTTACCGCGAGACCATCACCAAGAAGGTCAAGGCGGAAGGGAAGTTCGTGCGCCAGTCCGGCGGTCGCGGTCAGTTCGGTCACGTCTGGCTCGAGATCGAGCCGCAGGAGGCCGGCAAGGGCTACGAGTTCGTCGACGCTATCAAGGGCGGCGTCGTACCCCGTGAGTACATCCCGGCGGTCGACAAGGGCATCAAGGAGTCTCTCGATAACGGCGTCATGGCCGGTTTCCCGGTGGTCGACGTCAAGGTCACCCTGGTCGACGGTTCCTACCACGAGGTCGACTCCTCCGAGATGGCGTTCAAGATCGCAGGTTCCATGGGCTTCAAAGAGGGTTGCGCCAAGGCCGCCCCGATCATCCTGGAGCCGATCATGTCCGTCGAAGTCGTGGTTCCGGAAGAGTACATGGGCGACGTCATCGGCGACCTGAACTCCCGCCGTGGCCGCATCATGGGCATGGAAGGGCGTGCAGGCGCGCAGGTGGTCAACTCGATGGTGCCGCTGGCCCAGATGTTCGGCTACTCCACCGACCTGCGTTCCGCAACCCAGGGTCGTGCGACCTACTCCATGACCTTCGATCATTACGAGCCGGTACCGAAGTCGGTTGCCGAGGAAATAGTCGCGAAGGCCAAAGGCTAAATTAATCCAATTTCCCTACTAGGAGGATTCCGAAATGGCAAAAGCTAAATTTGAAAGAACCAAGCCGCATGTAAACATCGGTACCATCGGCCACGTCGACCACGGCAAAACCACCCTGACCGCAGCGATCACCAAGGTGCTCGCCGGCAAAGGCCAGGCTGAGTTCAAGGCGTTCGACCAGATCGACAACGCACCGGAAGAGCGTGAGCGTGGTATCACCATCGCTACCGCACACGTCGAGTACGAGACCGACAAGCGTCACTACGCTCACGTCGACTGCCCGGGCCACGCCGACTACGTAAAGAACATGATCACCGGTGCAGCGCAGATGGACGGCGCGATCCTGGTTGTTTCCGCAGCTGACGGCCCGATGCCGCAGACCCGCGAGCACATCCTGCTTGCACGTCAGGTTGGCGTCCCCTACATCGTCGTGTTCCTGAACAAGGCCGACATGGTGGACGACGAGGAGCTCCTCGAGCTGGTCGAGCTGGAAGTTCGCGAACTCCTCTCCTCCTACGACTTCCCGGGCGACGATATCCCGATCATCAAGGGGTCCGCTCTGAAAGGCCTCGAGGGCGATGCAGGCGAGCTGGGCGAGCAGGCCATCATGAAGCTGATGGACGCCGTCGACGCCTACATCCCGGAGCCGCAGCGCGCTATCGACAAGCCGTTCCTCATGCCGGTCGAGGACGTGTTCTCCATCTCCGGTCGTGGTACCGTTGCTACCGGTCGTGTTGAGCGTGGCATCGTGAAGGTCGGCGAGGAAGTCGAGATCGTCGGCATCAAAGCTACCACCAAGACCACCGTTACCGGCGTCGAGATGTTCCGTAAGCTCCTCGACGAAGGCCGCGCTGGCGACAACATCGGCGCGCTGCTGCGCGGCGTGAAGCGTGAGGAGATCGAGCGTGGCCAGGTTCTTGCCAAGCCGGGCTCCATCACCCCGCACACCAAGTTCAAAGCCGAAGCCTACATCCTGTCCAAGGAAGAGGGCGGCCGTCACACCCCGTTCTTCAACGGCTACCGTCCGCAGTTCTACTTCAGGACCACCGACGTTACCGGCGTGGTTGACCTCGAGGCCGGTGTCGAGATGGTTATGCCGGGCGACAACGTCTCGGTAACCGTGAACCTGATCACCCCGATCGCAATGGACGAAGGTCTGCG